>CAKROP010000024.1 GCA_934373375.1 uncultured Anaerosacchariphilus sp. | reverse complement strand
GAATTATAGAACAGAAGATGAAGTTAGATATCGCATCTATGATCCTCCGCTATAAAATCTATCCAAAAAACTACGTTAATTTATTATATAGTATTCCACGCTATCGGCAAAAATATCAATGGAATTCAAGACTGAATTGTTGCACTTTTTGCCGACATAGGAAATACTGCTTCCGGATATAGAAAGCCGGACTCCATCGAAAATGAAGTCCGGCAAGATATTATCTATATACATTTCTTCCAACACAATTTCTTCTGCCCGATAAGTTCTGTTGCTGCTGCCTAATCCTGCAGGTTGTCGTGTAAGATGCTGATCAAATCCTCTATCACAATTGGGTTGGATAAGAATCCATCCATACCGCATTCCAGGGCTTTCTTTCTGTCCTCATCAAAGGCATTGGCTGTCATGGCAAGGATAGTGATTCCCGCCAGTACCGGATCATCCAGCGCAATTTCACTGTTCAGTTCATTGTCTTCCACAAGCAGTATACATCTGCCTCTGAAATCTGAACCTGCTTCCGGACGAACCAAATCCTCTGACTCGGACTGACTCTGGCTGATAGCACTCATCAAGGTCTCTCTGATATCTGACATGAATAAAGGTTTTGCACAGAATGCAGTCACTCCTGCTGCCTTTGCTTCCACTGACTGACGTGCACGGAGAACCGCCTCCCTGCCGGAAAGTGTCCACTCCGAACGCATTCCAACCTTTACAAGCATTTTTGTCACACTGTCACAGGTATTGAAATCATCATCTGCAACCAGCGCTTTAAGGCCTTCCAGCTCTGCGATCTTCTCTGTATGGTGGTGATCAGACAGAATCCGAAATGGCAGACAGGGGATTTGCATCGTGCAGTGAAAAACGACAGCAGGTTATAATATCCGGTAATCCACCGTTTTCATGCTTCAAGATTAAAAATATTAATTACCTCTCACACCCGCAGCCTGAAATGATTCTTCCGAAACTCCACCATCCCCTCATCCCTCATTTTCCCCAGCTCCAGCGACAGCCCGCTTCGCTCCACCGCCAGATAATCTGCCAGCTGCTGTCTGGAAAACGGGATGTCGAATTCGTAGCTGCCGGCGCGCTGGGACATGGCGGACAGATAAGACATGAGCTTGGCGCGGGTGGTGCGCTGGCCCATATGGGTGAGTTTTTCACTAATGTGCAGGTTATTGCCCGCCAGCTCTCCCAGGAGATTTCGGATCACTCGATTGTGGTGGGCGCAGGCTGAGGAACAGACAGTCAGGATTCTCTTAATATTCAGGAACATCACTTTCACGGACTCCTCAGCTACAACGCTCACATTCAGCACGGCTCCCCGGGCACATGCGAAAGCGGCTGCAAAGGTCTGGCCGGGACCTGCCTTGGACTGGATATTCCGATTGCCCCAGATGTCTTCCTGAATAATTAACACCGTTCCGGATAAAATAAGTCCGACAGACTCTGTCCTGTCTCCGGCGTGAAGCAGATAGTTCCCCTTGGGAAAGCTTTCTATCCTTGCGTCCAGACAGGTCAGCATCGAAAGCAGCTCCGCCTCTGTCACTCCGGAAAAAAACTGCGCAGATCGAAGGATGGATAAATATTCCTCCATAAAAACCTCCTTTTGTTGAATTTTCAACAGATTTGTTACGCTCATTTTATTATAATGGCCTCATAAAAGCAAGGAGGTAAACACATGAAACGACGAATCATTGAGATTGATCAAGATAAATGTAACGGCTGCGGCGGTCTGGAGCACGCGGCGGTTACAGCTTTGAAGAACAGTGGGAAAATGGTTCCGTGGCAGGTATATACCATTTCCACGGATGGAAAAATCTTAGATTAAAATCCCCTACGGGGATACCTGTATGCGCTAAGAACACGCGCGAATGAAGGAAAGGAGAATTTTCAAATGGATAACAAAATGTTTTGCTTTCAATGTGAACAGACTGCCGGATGCTCCGGCTGTACCGGAAAAGCAGGCGTCTGTGGGAAAACTGCCGATGTGGCGAAGCTTCAGGACGAACTGACCGGCGCGCTCATCGGTCTGGCCCGGGCTACCAGCGGCGCCACCCAGGCCACGCCGGATACCTGGCCCATTTTCATCGAAGGCCTTTTCACCACGGTCACAAACGTAAACTTCAATGAAAAAACCATCCGGGCTATGCTGGATCGGGTAGAGACCGAAAAGGCAAAGCTGGCATCAGGCTGCTCTGCCTGCGCTTCTAACTGTGACCGCAGCGACAATTATGACATGAACGAACTCTGGAACGCCCAGGAAGATATCCGCAGTCTCAAGTCTCTCATCCTCTTCGGCGTGCGCGGTATGGCTGCCTACGCCCATCACGCCATGGTGCTGGGGTACATGGACGACGAGGTAAATCGCTTCTTTGCCAAAGCGCTTTTCGCCGTGGGCGAAGACTGGGGCATGGACGAGCTGCTTCCGATTGTTATGGAAGTAGGCGAAAAAAATCTGAAATGTATGGCGCTTCTTGATCAGGCCAATACGGAAAGCTATGGCACCCCGGTTCCTACCACTGTCCCGTTGACCGTAGAAAAAGGCCCCTTCATCGTCATTACCGGCCATGATCTCCATGACCTGAAGCTGCTCCTGGAACAGACGGAAGGCAAAGGCATCAACATCTATACCCACGGAGAAATGCTGCCGGCGCACGGGTACCCCAAGCTTAAGAAATACCCTCACCTGAAGGGCAACTTCGGCACCGCATGGCAGAATCAGCAGAAGGAATTTGCTGACCTTCCTGCGCCGATTCTCTTTACTACGAACTGCCTGATGCCGCCCAAGGCCAGCTACGCGGATCGTGTATACACGACCGCTCTGGTATCCTATCCGGAAATGACCCATATCGGCGAGGAGAAGGACTTTACCCCGGTCATCGAAAAGGCTCTGGATCTTGGCGGCTATACCGAGGATCAGGATTTCACCGGCATTAACGGCGGCCATACCGTCACCACCGGCTTCGGACACGGCGCGGTGCTCAGCGTGGCGGACAAGGTCATTGACGCTGTGAAGGCGGGGGATATCAGGCATTTCTTCCTGGTGGGCGGCTGCGATGGCGCGCGTCCCGGACGCAGTTATTTTACCGATTTTGTAAAGCAGACGCCCGCGGATTCCGTCATCCTGACTCTGGCCTGTGGAAAATACCGCTTCAATGATCTGGATCTGGGTACCATCGGCGGACTGCCCCGGATCATGGATATCGGACAATGTAACGACGCCTACAGCGCGATTCAGATCGCGGTTGCCCTGGCGGACGCCTTCGACTGCGGCGTGAACGACCTGCCCCTGTCCATGGTGCTTTCCTGGTACGAGCAGAAAGCAGTTTGCATCCTGCTGACCCTGCTGCATCTGGGGATTAAAAATATCCGGCTCGGCCCCACCCTCCCGGCCTTCCTGTCTCCGAATGTGCTGAATTATCTGGTGGAGCACTTTGGCATCGCGCCTGTTACGACGCCGGAGGAGGATTTGAAGCAGCTCCTGAAATAATGCAAAACCACAAATATAGCAGTGGACGCTAACAGCATTTCCTACTATAAAAAGCATGGCGTAAAGTTTTCATACTCTGCGTCATGCTTTTCCTTTTTACCTATCCTTCACTCTCGACTGCGTTTACACAATCCCTTAGCCCTTTTTCTGGTAATTCGACCGAATCAGCCACTTCTGATCAATCATCCGCACCCCGTCCGCAAACCGGATATGCAGGTTCACCGAGCCCGTCTTCTGCTCCACCTTTTCCACCTTGCCGTGACCAAACTTCGGATGTGCCACCTGTTCGCCGATTTCATACTTGATCACGCTATCTTTGGCTTTTTTATGCTCCTGCTCCCGGCGATACCGATCCCGCAGGGGAACCGTCTTGTCGTGAATGGGATTTTTCAAAGCCTTGTCATAATTATGCTTCATCAGCGCCTCGCCCGCTTTGTAGTAAGGCGTCGGCGCTGCGCCCACCAGGGAACAGCAATATTTCCAGGCGCTGCCGTGGGTGCCGGTCTGCCACTGGTACTGCTTCGGAATTACCATGTGATACTGCATGTAATGGGCGTATTCATGACGGTAGAGATCCGTCCGGTCCTCCTTGCTCAAAGGATGCTTCACCGCATAGCCGATAAAGAGCAGGGAAAAATGAAAATGCTCTTTTTCATTATGGCTTCCACGGGTATAGGAACCCAGACAATCTGTGTCCATACCAAAAGTAATCGGCACTTTCGCCCCCTGTAAATGAAATTTTCGGTCAAGCTGCTCATAGAGATTCTGAATCTGCGCCCGCAGAATCGGGATCTCCTTTTCCAGATTGGCTTTTAAAAATAAATTATCTTCAAAACTTTCCATAAATGGTCCTCAAATATTCATTTTTCTCAGGCAATCTTTACAGCTGCCCTTCCCGCACCATTTTTCGCCAGGTGTGTACAAAGTACAGGATCTCCGCCACCGACGTGATCGTCCAGGAGAAGAAATACAGCAGATAAAGTGACGGAATCGTATGAAAATATGCAAAAACCGTGTAAATCCATGCAATTCGAAACACGCAGGATCCCAAAATCACAATGACCGTCGGCGCCACGCTCTTTCCAAGTCCTCTGGAAGCTGCAATGGTGCAGTCCATAAAAGCCGAAATCATATAGGAAAAGGCCATAATCCGAATTCGCTGCATGCCCACATCCACGACCGCCGCCTCGGTGGCAAAGAGGCTTAGGAACTGCCGCCCGAACACAAAAAGCAGGCCACCCAGAATCGCGCCGATGGCAAAGGAATAAAACAGACTGATAAAATAGCTTTTTAACACCCGCTTTCGCTGCCCGGCGCCGCGGTTTTGCCCCATAAAACTGGTGCAGCCGGTATAAAAAGCGTACATCACATTGAAAATGATGGTATCTGCGTTGGTGGCTGCCGCATTTCCCGATACGGTCACTGCGTCGAAGGAATTCACGCCCACCTGCACAAAGATATTTGCGATGGCAAAAATGGCATTCTGAATACCGGCTGGTATACCGATAACCAGCAGATTCTTCGCCGCCTCTTTGTGAATGGCAAGCTTCGACCACTGGAATTTACACTGCTTTGAGCGCCGCATCAGATGCGCCAGAATCAGAAACGCCGACAGATACTGGGAAATAGCGCTGGCCAGAGCCACGCCTTCCGCCGCCATGTGACACTGAATAACGAAAAACAGATTCAGAATCACATTGATTACACCCGCAAAAGCAAGATACATCAGCGGATGCTTTGTATCGCCCGAAGCGCTCATGACACCGTTGCCAAAATTGTAGATACCCATGGCCGGCATGCCGACGGCATAGATTTTCAGATATAAAACCGCACCGTCGATAAGCTCCGGCTTGGTGTTCATCAGCGACAGCATCCCCTTCGCAAAGAGAAAACAGATTCCGCCTGTCAGAAGTCCCATAAGACCGCAGAGTACAAAAGCCGTATGAATGGTCTTTTCCACAGCATTTTTATTGTCAGCACCCAGCCCCAGCGCTGTCTGCACATTGACACCGCTGCCCATGCCAATCAGGAAGCCTGTAAATAAGGTAACCAACAGGGTGGTAGAACCAACCGAGCCCAACGCCCGATAATCCGCATATCTTCCCACCACAGCCACATCGCTTAAGTTAAACAGGACCTCCAGAAGCTGCGTAAACATCAGTGGTACACTGAACAGAAAAATATTTTTCCACAGCGAACCGCTGACCATTTCAATCCCCTTTGATTGTTTCATATTTTCACTCATGGTAAATCTCTCCCTCACTAGAGCATACTATCTCCCTTTCTATTTGTAAATATGGAAATTCTGACGGAATCATGGGGTATTTTCTTTTCGGAATATGCGTGCTATACTAAGCCTGAAGATCAGAAAGACGAAACTCCGTCCCGTATCTCATTTCTTATAAAGGATGATTTATCATATGAAACGCATTGATTTTGAAAATGGAAAAATTACAGAAAATATTCTGCAGGCTGCCCTGCCCATGCTGGTGGCACAGTTCTTAAGTCTGCTTTACAACATTGTGGACCGTATCTATATTGCCCGGATTCCGAACGTAGGAACCGCGGCTCTCGGCGCGGTGGGACTGTGTTTTCCGATCATTGTCATCGTCACAGCCTTCAGTAATCTCTTCGGAACTGGCGGTGCGCCCCTGTTCTCCATCGCCAGAGGACGCCAGGATCGGGAAGAAGCGGGAAGGATTCTCAATACCTCTTTCTTTTTGCTGACCGTCTGCGCCCTGCTTCTGATGATCATCGGCCTATGCTTCGCCCGGCCAATTCTGGTGCTGTTCGGCGCGTCTGACAGCGCGCTGACTTACGCATACCCCTATCTGATGATTTACCTTCTGGGAACTTATCCATCCATGATTGCCACCGGACTGAACCCGTTCATCAACGCCCAGGGCTACTCCACCATCGGCATGCTGTCCGTCATCATCGGCGCAGCCGCCAATCTGATCCTGGATCCGGTTTTCATTTTTATTTTTGGACTTGGCGCTCCCGGCGCGGCCTTTGCCACCATTTTATCCCAATTTCTGTCCGCCTCCTTTGTTCTCCACTTTCTCCGGAAAAAGGCGGAATTTAAAATTCGGTTTCTTACCCGGGAGGAAATCAAATGCTGCGGTGCCTGCGCGGCTAATATCGTCAGTCTGGGAACCGCAGGGTTTATCATGCAGCTCACCAACAGTCTGGTCAGCATCTGCTGCAACAGCGTACTTGCCGTAACAGGGGGCGATATCTACATTTCCGTTATGACAATTCTTTCCAGCATCCGACAGATGGTAGAGACGCCCATTCATGCTATCACAGAGGGTTCCTCGCCTGTTATCAGCTATAATTACGGTGCCCGCAGACCGGAGCGCATTCGTCAGGCCGGAATCACCATGGCGGTGATGGCGCTGATTTACACTCTGAGTATGTGGCTCGTTATTCTCTTTGCACCACATTTTCTCATCAGTATTTTCAGTTCGGATACCAGCCTCCTGGCCGACACAATTCCGGCCCTGAAGCTGTATTTTGCGGCCTTTATCTTCATGCTGCTCCAGTACATCGGGCAGACCATGTTCAAATCCCTTGGAAAAAAGAAGCAGGCTGTATTTTTCTCCCTGCTGCGAAAGGTAATTATTGTCATACCGTTGACCTATTTTCTCCCCTACGGTCTGGGACTCGGTACGGACGGCGTCTTTCTGGCGGAACCCGTCAGCAATGTCATCGGCGGAAGTCTGTGCTTCCTTGTGATGCTGCTGACGGTTCTGCCGGAATTAAAATCTATGAAGCAGAATCAGACGTTATAGCTTCCGGCTGCCGTACTTCCGGAATGTCCGGTCCAGTTCGTATGGAACATCTGACCTCTCGGACTGTCGAGCCGCTCATAGCAATGCGCGCCGAAATAATCTCTCTGGGCCTGCAGCAGATTGGCCGGAAGGTTTTCACAGGTATAACTGTCGAACCAGAACAGAGCCGCATTCATGGCCGGAAGCGGAATTCCGTTTATCGCACCTGCAGCTACCACCTTTCTCCAGGATTCCAGGGAGGATTCAATGGCTTCTTTGAAATACGGATCCAGAATCAGGTTTGGCAGCTCCGGGTTCTTATCATAGGCTTCCTTGATTTTACCCAGGAACACGCTTCGAATGATGCAGCCGCCCCGCCAGATCAGCGCGATATCGCCGTAGTTCAGCTTCCAGCCGTAATGCTCCGCAGCCGCTTTCATCAGAGAATATCCCTGAGCGTAGGAAATGATTTTTGCGGCGTAAAGAGCTTTTCGAATCTGTTCCACAAAAGTTTTTCTGTCTTCGGTGATTTTTCCGCATTTTCTTCCGTAGGCAGCGGACGCCTCCATGCGCTCCTCCTTCCGGGCAGCCACGCAGCGGGCCGACACTGCCTCGCTGATCAGTGTCAGCGGAATGCCCTCCTCCAGCGCGGATTCGCTGGTCCATTTTCCGGTTCCCTTCTGGCCTGCCGTATCCAGAATCTGATCGACCACGGCTTCGCCCTTTTCATCCCGGAAGCCCAGAATATCCCGGGTAATCTCCATCAGATAGCTGTCAAGCTCCGTCTCATTCCATTTCGCGAAGACCTCGTGCATCTCATCCGCCGTCATGCCCAGACCGTCGCGCATGAGCTGGTAGGCCTCGCAGATCAGCTGCATATCGCCATACTCGATTCCATTATGAACCATCTTTACAAAATGACCCGCTCCATCGCCGCCAATCCATTCACAGCAGGGCACATCGCCTTCCACCTTGGCGCTGATGGCCATGAAAATCGGCTTTACTGCCTCCCAGGCCTGCGGGTTGCCGCCCGGCATCAGACAGGGACCGTGAAGAGCGCCCTCCTCGCCGCCGGACACGCCGGTTCCGATATAGCAGAGTCCTTTTTCTGTGAGCTCCCTGGTTCTTCGAATCGTATCCTTGAAATAAGAATTGCCGCCGTCAATGATGATATCGCCCTCTTCCAACACCGGTACCAGCTGCGCAATCATCTGATCCACAGCTTCTCCGGCGCGGATCATCAGCATGATTTTGCGCGGACGCTCCAGATTCTCCACCAGCTCCCCGATACTTTTACAGCCAATGATGTGCTTTCCCTTTCCACGGCCATTCACAAAATTGTCCACCTTTTCTGTACTGCGGTTATATACCGCCACGGTAAAGCCTCTGGATTCCATATTCATCACCAGATTTTCTCCCATAACCGCCAGTCCAATCAGTCCGATATCCGCCTTTTTCATCGTAATTCTCCTTCTTTCCGTGATATTTTCTGTGTGTGTCCTTACTATATCAGAAAAATATTTTTTTGTAAATAAAATTTTTGAAAAAACTTTTTTCGATTTACAGAATCCTTTTTTTATGCTACTCTTAAAAAAGAATGTACGGAAAATGGAGACTGCCATGAATCATCTTACTGTAAAAATGCGGATTAAAAGTACTTACCGCGATATGAACCCAAAAGAAAAACAAATTGCCGACTATATTCTCGCCAACATCAAGCTGATTTCCCGAAGCAGCATCAGCGATCTGGCCCACAATCTGGGAGTCGCTGATTCTACCGTCTATCAATTTACCAAAAAACTGGGCTACGACGGCTTTAAGGACTTCAAAGTCAATCTGCTGACTGAGGAATTTGATTCCGAAATCTCCATTCATGAGAAGATTTCCGAACAGGACAGCCCGGACGCCATGCTGCAGAAGGTCTTCGACTCCAGCATCAAGGCTCTGGAGGATACCCGGCATATTGCCCGGGGCGGGCAGTTTCAGAAGGCTGCCGCTCTCATGAGCAGTGCAGACCGGGTCTGGTTTTTCGGTATCGGCGGCTCCAATGCCGTGGCTTTCGACAGCTACCACAAGTTTCTGCGAAGTCCCATCCCCTGCGGATATGCTTCAGATTATCATTTGCAGCTGATGAACGCGGGCCTGCTCACGGAAAAGGACTGCGCGTTTCTCATTTCCCATACCGGCCTCAACAAGGATACGCTGGCTATCGCAGGGCTTGCGAAGGAAAACGGGGCGAAACTTATCGTCCTGACCAGTTACCCGCTTTCCCCTCTGGCCAAAATGGCAGATATCGTGCTGGTATCCACAGCGGAGGAGATTACCTGGCGCTCGGAATCTCTGTCCAGCCGCCTGTCGCAGCTGTGCATCATGGACGCCCTTTTTGTGATGATCATGTTCCACAATGAAGATGGAGCCCACGAATCCTTGAAAAAGATCCGGCACGCTATTTCCTATACCAGAGAAAATTAAGTTTGTTTCTTAGATTAAAATGACGCAGCTTCCCCGTTCCCGGGTGTTCTGCGTCATCTTTCGTCTGAAAATCTTTATGAAATTACCCCAGCAGTTCTTCCACCATCTGTGCATCAAATTTCACGGCTTTTACTCCATTTACCTCAATCTGGTACAACGCATTGGCCGCGATATGCTCCGCCGCCTGCTCCAGGTCACGGATTCCGGTCGTATCCGCATACCTGGCAATGACTGCATCCAGGCCTTCCGGCGTCACGATGCACTCATCCTTACGAAGACTCATCCGCTTCAGTACCTTTGGTAATGCAAATCTGGAAAAAATCACCTTTTTCTCTTCCTCCGTGTAATCCGGAATATCAATCACTGCGAAACGGGACATGAGCGGCGCGCTGATCTGGCTCTTATCATTGGCTGTTGCAATGGGGTACACGCCTACGGTGGGCACCATACACTCCATATAGTTGTCAGTGAAGCCCAGGTTATCCAGCAGGGTCAGAAGCACATCCGCCGGATTGCCATTGCCCTTTCCGGCGTTGGCCTTGTCCAGCTCATTGATAATGAACACCAGGTTAGACTCGCCTGACATGGAAAACGCCTCCATGATGATACCCGGCTTCGCGTTGGCATAGACACGGGAACTTCCGGTCAGCTGCTCCGGATCGTTGATGGAGCTCATGTCCAGGGTGGTCCACGGCAGCTTCAGGATGCGCGCCACCGCATAGGCAATCTGGGATTTTCCGGTTCCGGCCGGACCCACCAGTAGCAGTCCGTAAGCCGGAAGTGTATGGGTACGGTTAATCTGTATGATGGTTTCGATAATACGCTGCTTTACTTTCTCCATGCCGTAGAGCTCTTCATCAAGAATTCTGCGTGCCTCCGTTGGATCAATGGACTCAAAATAATTGCTCTTCCACTGAATATTCATCATGATAGACAGGGCTCTCTGGGCGTGCCGCTTCTCCTCCGGGGATACCTCATGGGAGCGGGCCACAGCCAGGTTTCTTCTGGCCCAGAGCTGAATATTGTCCGGAAGCGTACGGCCTGCACAGGTCATGAAATCAGTGATGCTCTGGAGACTGGTCAGCTTCATGTCATCGCCGGCCTCGTCCTGATCCTCGTCCGTCTCCTCCTCTGAAGGCGCGTTGCTGGCAAAAAGCCGGTCGATCATAAACTGCAGAAAGCCATCCTCTGCAGAAAGCTTGGTGCCTCCGCCGAAGGCTGTCTCCCGAATCTTGTATACGGCATATCCATCCTCCCGGTTGGCGCCGGACAGGCGTACGTGGATCTGATGCTCGCCCAGCCATTTGATCAGGCTCACAAAACGGGCGTCAATCAAAAGAATATCCGCGTTGAATTTTCCATCCTCTTCCTTGAATTCAAAGGCCGTCTGCTTGGCCGGGTTGGTAAAGACGCCGCAGGAATGATGCTTCCACTGGCGCTTCTTGTTATCCAGAAGAAGAATCGGCTGCTCCGGGCTGGCCTCCGACGCATTGGTACGGTAAGTGGTATAGGTACACTCCGGCTCCTTCGGCGCGCCTGCCAGGGCACTGTTAAAATCGAATACTGGCATGTCGTTACTCCTTTTATTTATCTTTTGCAATCCGCAGTCCGGTGGAACTGCCGTCTGACGTTCTTTCTCCGCTCATTATACACAATTCGTTCTTCGGATTCAACCGGAGAAAATCCATTCTTCACCAGATTTTCTCCTGCATTTTCCCGGTTCTGTTCCTTATCGCACCCGCATACTTTCCTGAATCTGCCGCCATTCCGGCATCTGGCTGTCCAGATAGGCTTTGAAGCGAGCGTTGTGGCTGGGCTCATAGAGGTGGGTCAGTTCATGGAGAATGACATATTCCAGACATTCCGGACCGAGGTTCGCAAGCTGTAGGCTCAGCCACACCTTCCGGGTCTTCACATTGCAGGTGCCCCAGCGGGTCTTCATATCGCGAATCTGCCAGCAGGAGCAGTAGAGACCGGTCTTTTTCTCCCAGACCGGAAGCCGACGGGCTACCTCTTTTCGCAGGCTTTCCTTCTTCCAGGTCTGTATCAGTTTTTCCTTTTCTTCCGTGCTTGCGTCTGCGCGCAGGAACAGGTATAGAGTATCGCCTGAAGCCACCGCACGGTTTTTCCAGGCATGGGACTGAATCTCAAGTTTCAAGCTTCTTCCTAAAAATGATACTGTCTCGATTAAATCCATTTCTATCGAATCCGTTTCTGTCAAAACTTTCTCTCTTTCTGTAGAATCACTTTTCTCTGCATACAGTTTCCTTACTCTGCGTGAATCTCTTCCTTCAGGCAGAAGGAGTAGATAATCTTCTCCTTCACCCGTTTTCCTGTGAGCCGTTCCAGGGTCAATTGATAATAGTCCAACTGTTTCTTATATTTTTTCAGGAGTTCTCCACCGTCTTTTACAAAATCGGTCTTGTAATCCACAACGACAATCTCGTTTTCCCCATTTCCATTTTTCTCATAGAACCAGGCGTCGATGATTCCCTGGATCAGAACCGGCTCGTCGCTTTCACAGCCGATCTCCAGCTCCCGGGCGGGCAACTGAATTACAAAGGGCTGCTCTGTATGGAACTCATTCCGGTCCCGGGCTGCGCTCATGCGCTTCGCCAGCGGCGTCTGGGCGAAGGCATAGATATCGTAGGGACGCACCACGTCTGCCTGTTCCCGGGTCATACGTCCTTCCTCCACCAGACGCTCCAGTCCTTCTTTCACCTTTTCCGAATGGTACAGTCCCCGGAAATCCAGACATTCTAGCGCCCGGTGATAAGCCGTACCTCTGGCTGCTCCGCTGACCGGCTCTTTGTCTGACATAAACCGCGGAATATAGGGCACGATTTCTTCCACCGGATAGAGCAGGGTATCCTCGTCTTCCTCCTCGGTCTGCCCCATTTTCTTCAGCTCGGATACGCTGAATTTACCACGCAGGGAAATGTCATCCTGCCAGGGATAGGTATAAGATAACTGATCTTCCAGCAGCTTTGCGTACTCCTCATCCGCTCCCGGAAGTTCGTCTGGCCGCGCAAAAGCCTCCCGCTGCTCTTCCTTTTCCATCTGCCGGATCAGCGCTTCTTCCGTCTGACCTTCCAGTGTCACTGTTTTTACTTCGAAGGGACTCTCCTCACTTCCTGCCACAGCCGGAAGTACCCAGTCCAGATAGGTGCCCGCCGTGGAAATAGCCCGGAAGGACAGGGTTTTTCGCATCTTCTCCTCCAGCTTCGCCGCGCTTCCCAGCAAAATCAATTTTTCCTTCGCTCTGGTAAATGCCACATAAAGGACTCGCAATTCCTCGCCCAGCATCTCCAAATCCAAAGCCTTTTGCAGCACCCGTTTGGGCAGAGAAGCCGTGCGGGTGCGCATCGCCGCGTCCACCCAGTCTACGCCAACGCCCAGCTCCGGATGAATCACTACCCGGCTCCGGATGTCCTGGCGGTTGAAGCTCTTGCCCAGGCCTGCCACGATGACAACGGGGAATTCCAGACCCTTGCTCTTATGGATGGTCATAATACGGACAGCGTCTTCATTTTCACCCAGGATACCGGCCTCGCCGAAATCCTCATTATAGCTCTGCAGCTGCTCCATATATCTGACAAAATGGAACAAGCCCCGGTAGCTGGTCTTCTCAAAGGCAATGGCCCGCTCGATAAGCATCCGCACATTGGCCTCCCGCTGGGCTCCCGCCGGCTCCGCCGCCAGGTAGTCGCCGTAGCCGGTGGTCTGAAGGAGCTCCTCGATAAGTTCGTGGATGGGGAGAAATTCGGCGCGTTGGCGGTAAGTACGGAGATTGAGGTAGAAATCATGTAGCTTTATCTGAATTTCCTTTTCTAATTGTGGCTGTTCTTCTATTTTTATCCCTTGTTCTGGTTTTTTCTCCGTTGAATCCGTATTTTCTATCGTAATTTTCTTTCCTATCAATACGGTTCCTGACTCTTTTATGCTGCCTTCTTCGTTGTCGCAAGCTTTCTCCCCTATGGCAGAATTACATTCCCCTGCATACCGCATGCACGCCTCATGAAACTTCACATCCGGATAAGCGCTCTTAATCTTCGCCAGTTCCACATCTGTAAAGCCGCCGAGCATGGACTTCAGCACCGCCGCCAAAGGGATATCCTGACGCGGATTATCCACGATGCGGAGCAGATTTAAGAGGGTCTGAATCTCGATGGTCGTAAAATATCCTGTCCGGGATTCCGTATGGGCCGGAATACCCGCCGCGTTCAGCACCCGGGCGTACACATCACCCCAGCCGGTCAGGCTGCGGAGCAGAATCACGATATCCCCA
>CAKROP010000023.1 GCA_934373375.1 uncultured Anaerosacchariphilus sp. | reverse complement strand
GACCGGCTGGGCCCAGATTAATGGGTACCGGGGCAATACCTCAATCCGCAAGCGTATCGAATACGATCTCTACTATATTGAGAACTGGACGCTGGGGTTTGATATAAAAATCTTATTTCTGACGATTTTCAAGGGCTTCGTCAATAAGAATGCCTATTAAGGTGTCAGAACACAGGAAAGGATTTTACACGTATGGCAGATACAAGAGGCAGAAACGCGAGGGGACGGGACGAGGAACACAGCACACGTCGAAACAGCAGCAGTCACAACACCCGCAGTGCACATGCGCACAGCTCCCACAGTACGGGCAGAACCGCCCATACACCGGAAGAACGGCGCAGAATGGCAAAGAGACATAAAAAGGCGAAGCGCAAAAAGCGCATGATCGGAATTCTGGTTCTGGAGGTATTTCTGATCCTGATTCTCGGCGTCGGCGTCTGGGGCTTAGGGAAGCTTGACAAGCTCCAGAGTGAGAACATCGGCGACGTGGTCGTCAATGAAGATATGGACGAGGATACAGCCAAGCTCCTGAAGGGCTATACGAATGTTGCCCTGTTTGGTATTGATACCCGAAAGATTGGCGAGCTGGGAGCAGGCAACCGAAGCGATACCATCATCATTGCCAGTATCAATAACGAGACCAAAGAGGTAAAGCTCATGTCCGTATACCGTGACACCTATCTGAACCGGGCAGATGACACCTATGGCAAATGTAACGCAGCTTACAAGAGCGGCGGCCCCAAGCAGGCCATGGAAATGCTGAACACGAACCTGGATTTGAATATCCAGTATTATGTCAGCATAGATTTTGTGGCCCTGATCAAGACCATCGACGCCCTGGGCGGCATTGATATCGATGTGCAGGACGATGAGTGGGAGTATGTCAACGCCTATATGTACGAAACGACTGAGATTTCCGAGGATTATCTGGATCACTACAGCCCGTTTCTGGAAGGACCGGGACTGCAGACTCTGGACGGACTGCAGGCGACGGCTTACTGCCGCATCCGCTATACAGCAGGAAGTGATTTCAAGCGTACGGAACGTCAGAGAATGGTCATCAGTAAGATTGTCGAGAAGGCAAAGAGCGCAGGACTGGGTACGATTAACAAGATTGTGGACGAGGTATTCCCGCTGGTATCCACGAATATCCCGAAGACGACCATGATCGGAATGGCGGCCAATATGATGTCCTACGAGCTGGGCGAGAGCGGAGGCTTCCCGACCTATATCGAAAATAAGAAGATCAATAAGCAGGATATGGTCGTGCCTGCAGATCTGGAGCTGAATGTAATGGAGCTTCACAAGTTCCTGTTTGGAGAGGAAGATTATTATCCGTCACCGACAGTCTTGAAGATCAATGAGAAGATTATCTCCGACACAGGCGTAACGGCGAAATCGACGGAATAATTACACGGAATAAGAATGGACGGGGAGAGTAGGCCTCGTCCATTTTTTCAGAGAGGGATAGTATGAAAAAAGAAGCGATTATCGACGCAGTTATCCCGGCTTACCGTCCGGGGGCAGAGTTCCGGGAGCTTCTGAAGCGGCTGATGGCGCAGAGCCGTCCGCTGCGGCGGATTATCATTATGAATACACGTACGGAAGTGGATATGCGAACCATGGCGGAGGATATTCCGGGGGCAGAGATTCACGAGCTGGACAAAAGTGAGTTTGATCACGGCGGCACCCGGGACGCGGGCGCGCGCCTGTCTGATGCGGATTACCTGCTTTTTCTGACTCAGGACGCCCTTCCGGCGGACGAATATCTGGTGGAGCGTCTGGCAGCAGCTTTTACGGAACCGCAGATTAAGGCAGCATACGCGAGGCAGCTGGCCAGGCCGGATTGCCGGGAGCTGGAACGCTATACACGGATCTTTAACTATCCGGAGGAGTCCCGGGTTAAAACGGCGGCGGATCTGGACACACTTGGCATCAAGACCTTTTTTTGTTCCAACGTGTGCGCCATGTACGAACGGGAAACTTATGTAAACCAGGGAGGCTTTATCAGAAAAACCATTTTCAACGAGGATATGATTTACGCGGGCGGGCTTATTAAGGCCGGTTACGCCATCGCCTACGCGGCGGACGCCCGGGTCATCCATTCCCACAATTACAGCGGGCTCGAACAGTTCCACCGGAACTTTGATCTGGCCGTATCCCAGGCCGAGCATCCGGAGATTTTCGGCGGCGTGGCGTCGGAGGGCGAGGGCATCCGGCTGGTGAAGAAAACGGCGGCCCATTGCCTGCGGATCAGAAAACCCTGGCTTATTGTGACGCTGGTGTGGCAGAGCGGCTGGAAGTTCCTGGGTTACAGGATGGGTAAGAGTTATCGGAAGCTGCCCCGGTGGCTGGTGCTTCGCTGTACCATGAACCGGGCTTACTGGAACGGATACCGGAGATAACGGAGGATAGATTTTGGCAGAACTATATGAAAATAAAGAGGCAGCCCGGGAGCGCGTCATTCTTGTCGGCGTCTGCACCCGGGAAAATGAAAATGTGGAGGAATCCCTGGATGAGCTGGCAGAGCTGGCCGACACCGCAGGGGCGGAGGCGGTAGGCCGGGTCATCCAGAACCGGGAAAGCATGCATCCGGGCACCTATATCGGCAGCGGCAAGATCGACGAGGTAAGGGAGCTGGCAGCGGCTCTTCAGGCCGACGGCGTCATCTGCGACGACGAGCTGACCCCGGCCCAGCTAAGGGGACTGGAGCAGGAACTGGATTTGAAGGTGATGGATCGGACCCTGGTGATTCTGGACATCTTCGCACAGCACGCTACCACCAGCGAGGGAAAATTGCAGGTGGAGCTGGCCCAGCTGCGTTATCGTCTGGCAAGGCTTACCGGAAAGGGTATCGCCATGTCGAGACTGGGCGGCGGTATCGGCACCAGAGGCCCCGGTGAGAAGAAGCTGGAGACGGACCGACGGCTGATTAAGAGCCGCATTGCGAGACTGAACCGGGAACTGAAGGAGATGCAGATTCACCGGGATACGGCGAGAAAGAAGCGTCTGAACGAGAGTGTGCCGGTGGCGGCCATCGTAGGCTACACCAACGCGGGCAAGTCTACCCTGCTGAATGCTCTGACCGGAGCCGGTATCCTGGCGGAAAATAAGCTGTTCGCCACATTGGATCCCACCACCCGCCGGATGGAGCTGCCAAGCGGCCAGGAGATTCTGCTGACGGATACGGTTGGCTTTATCCGGAAGCTTCCCCATCATCTGGTGGAGGCCTTTAAGAGCACCCTGGAGGAGGCCCGCTATGCCGATTATATTCTTCACGTAGTGGACAGCGTGAGTCCGCAGATGGACGCCCAGATGGAGGCAGTCTACGAGACACTGGATCGTCTGGGCATCGCGGGCAAGCCGGTCATTACCCTGTTTAACAAGCGGGATCTGGCGGCGGGCAGCGAGCTTCCGAAGGATCCGAACGCGGTTCGCACCATCGGCATTTCCGCCGGAACCGGCGCGGGACTGGGGGAGCTGCAGGAAGTGCTGGAAGAGCAGCTTCGTAACAGCCGGGTACAGGTAGAGAAGCTGTTTCCATACGCCCAGGCAGGGGATATCCGGCGGATTCGAAGGTACGGACAGGTGCTGGAAGAGGAATATCGGGAGGACGGTATCTATATCAAGGCCTGGATGCCGCGGAATTATTAGGTGGCGCAGAGGATCCTTACAGTTGCATTCTATAAAAAAATACTATATAATTTCTTAAACGGACCTGCGGGAGAAGCGCAGAGACCAGAAACCATAACTTTATAAAACGAAGGAGAACGTAAAATGATTGATAAGCTGATTGCAAAGATTCAGAAGACCGGAGCCCCCATCGTGGTAGGACTGGATCCGATGCTGAACTACATTCCGGAGCACATCCAGAAGAAGGCGTTCGCGGAGTGCGGCGAGACCCTGGAGGGAGCAGCAGAGGCCATCTGGCAGTTCAACAAGGAAATCGTGGACAAGACCTACGACCTGATTCCGGCGGTAAAGCCTCAGATCGCCATGTATGAGCAGTTCGGTATCGAGGGCCTGAAGGCATATAAGAAGACCATCGATTACTGCAAATCCAAAGACCTGGTAGTCATCGGCGATATCAAGCGCGGTGACATTGGTTCCACCTCTGCGGCATACGCGGTGGGCCATCTGGGCAAGGTACAGGTGGGCAGCAAATGTTACGTTCCCTTCGACGAGGATTTCGCTACCGTAAACCCGTACCTGGGCAGCGACGGCGTAAAGCCCTTCATCGAGGTATGCAAAGAGGAAAATAAGGGTCTGTTTATCCTGGTAAAAACCTCCAATCCGTCCAGCGGCGAGTTCCAGGATCAGCTGGTAAATGGCCGTCCGCTCTATGAGCTGGTAGGCGAGAAGGTAGCCCAGTGGGGTGAAGAGCATGCAGGCCAGTCCGGCTACAGCTACATCGGCGCGGTAGTCGGAGCTACCTATCCGGAAATGGGCGCGGCCCTTCGTAAGCTTATGCCGAAGACCTTCATTCTGGTGCCGGGTTACGGTGCCCAGGGCGGCAAGGGCAAGGATCTGGTGAACTTCTTTAACGAGGACGGACTGGGTGCTATCGTGAACTCATCCCGTGGCATCATTGCCGCTTACAAGCAGGAAAAGTACGCGCAGTTTGGCGCGGAGAACTTCGGCGACGCTTCCCGCGCAGCCGTAGAGGATATGGTGGCCGACATCAGCGGCGCGCTGAACGCCAGATAGGAGAACGCGATGAAATATCAGGAGACAGCGCTTGTAAAAGAGCAGCGTGAGATTGCCCCGGGCATCTTCAGCCTGTGGCTTCAGACAGAGCATATCGCGGAGGAGGCGAGACCGGGCCAGTTTGTGTCCGTCTACTGCCATGACGAGTCGAGACTTCTGCCCCGGCCCATCAGCATCTGCGAGATCGATAAAGAAAATAAATCCCTGAGGCTGGTATACCGGGCAGCAGGAGCGGGAACGGTGGAGTTTTCCGGCTACGGCCCGGGCGACACCCTTCGTCTGGTGGGTCCCCTGGGCAATGGCTTCCCGTTGGATAAAGGCTATAAAAAAGTATTCCTCATCGGCGGCGGCATCGGCGTACCGCCCATGGTGGAGCTCTCGCGGCAGCTTCCCGGGGAGAAAATCGTGGTTTCCGGTTACCGGGGCGGCGACCTGTTCCTGAAGGACGAACTGTCCCGCCACGCAGAACTTGTGGTAGCCACTGAGGACGGAAGTGCCGGAACAAAGGGAAATGTATTGGACGCCATCAAAGAAAATGGCCTGACTGCGGACGCCATTTTCGCCTGCGGACCTGGTCCCATGCTTCGCGCACTGAAGGCTTACGCCCGGGAGCAGGGCATAGACTGCTACCTGTCCCTGGAGGAGCGCATGGCCTGCGGTATCGGAGCCTGTCTGGCCTGCGTCTGTAAGTCCAAGGACGTGGACGCCCACACCAATGTGAAGAATAAACGGATCTGCAAGGACGGACCGGTCTTTGCGGCAGACGAAATCGAACTTTAACCGGAGGGGATAGCTATGGAATACAAGACAAGTGTAAAGCTGGCCGGAGTGGAACTGAAAAACCCGGTTATGACAGCCTCCGGAACCTTCGGATCCGCCGGCGAATACGGAGAATTTTATGACCTGGGCGATCTCGGGGCCGTAGTGACCAAGGGCGTGGCCAATGTGCCCTGGCCCGGCAATCCGACCCCGCGTATCGCCGAGACAAAAAGCGGCATGCTGAACGCCATCGGGCTTCAGAACCCGGGACTGGACGTATTTCTGGAGCGGGATCTGCCGAAGATCCGCCGCTTTGATACCAAAATCATCGTCAATGTCTGCGGCAAGACCACCGAGGACTACTGTGACGCGGTGGAGCGTCTGTCTGACGCGGACGTGGATATGCTGGAGATCAACGTTTCCTGCCCCAACGTGAAGGAGGGCGGTATTGCCTTCGGCCAGAAGCCGGAAGCCCTGGAAGCCATTACAAAGGCTGTGAAGAAGTACGCAAAAAAGCCGGTTATCATGAAGCTGAGCCCCAATGTGACGGACATCACCGAGATGGCCCGGGCGGCAGAGGCAGGCGGCGCGGACGTGCTGTCCCTCATCAATACCATCACCGGCATGAAGATCGACATCAACCGCCGTACCTTCGCCATCGCCAATAAGACCGGAGGCATGTCCGGTCCAGCAGTAAAGCCCGTGGCTGTGCGCATGGTCTACCAGGTGGCAAACGCGGTGAAGCTGCCGATTATCGGCATGGGCGGCATCACGAACGGCGACGACGCCATGGAGTTCATCCTGGCCGGAGCCACCGCCGTATCCGTGGGAACCGCCAATTTCGCCAATCCCTACGCGGCAAAAGAAACCGCCGAGGGCATTCTGGCCTACATGAAAAAGTATCAGGTGGCCGATATCAACGAACTCATCGGCGCGGTTCACTGAAAATAGTTAGAAATTATTTCCAAAAAGCGCATTACAACCCGCAAAAGCACTGGACAATCCCAGTGCTTTTTGTTATATTAAAAAATGATATTCTTTAAAATGATAAAAGATTTTACGGGATGATAGAGAATGAAAGACAGAAGAAAAGGCTTTACGTTGACGGAACTTACAGTTGTATTGGTGATTATGGCTATCATCACAGCAATCGCGGTTCCTTTTTTTGTTAAATACTGGAAGATTGCGGAATTCCGGAAAAATGAATCCAACGCCCGGACCGTGTATCTGGCGGCAGAGTCGAAGCTGACCTGGTATCGTTCCTCCGGACAGTGGGAACAGTTTCAAAAGGAAGTAAAAAAGAATGGAGAAGCGGCTGTGTTTGAGGAGGCCTCAAAGCTGAATGGCCGTATCTATACGATTACGCTGGACGCGGACAGCTATCAGAGTGCATCGGAAGAGGGCAGGCTGGTATTGCAGCTTCTGGATGATTCTGCCTATGATAAGAGCTTCTTAAACGGGGCCATCGCCATTGAGATCGATATGGAATCGGGCGAGGTCTATTCTGCGTTCTATGGAACCAGGTGCAAGGGCTTGAATTACGCGGAGAAAGACGCAGACGGTTACCTGACCATGAAGAACCGGGAATATGAGAGCCGGCAGAAGCGTCTGCTGGGTTACTATTCCGTGGAGGATACCGTCAACGTGGCAGCGCTGGATCCGGTGCGCCTGCGTATCACCACCATCAGCCTCTTAAACAGTGAGAAGCTGACCCTGAACTGGTCCTCCAACGCGAAAATCAAGAATGCAGTCAGCTATGAGCTGACCTTCTATAAGGCCGACGACAAAACCAAACTGTTCAGCCTCATGATGTCCCCCAACGATATGGGGACAAAGGGATGGGATGGCAAGAGCGGATCCACTTCAGAGATGGCTTCCTTTACCCTGCTGGATAAGGACGGCAATGAGAAAGGTACCTGGGACTTTCCGGTAAGTCAGAGTCCCAACGGCTACTCTCTGGTGCTGGACGCCATGATGTCCGCAGAGACACTGGGCGTGCTGGACGCAAAGAGCGGAAGCGGCGTCGAAGAGACCGAGAGTACCAGTATCTTACGTCTGGCGGAGGTGGCGTCAGAGCTCGGACAAAATCAGAATATTTACGCCACGGTCAAGGCAACAGCCTACGCGGGCAGTGATCCGAGGGTGAAGCTGACCCAGGAATACCGGGACAGCGAGGTCGTGGCATCCAATACAGCGCAGACCCTGTACGGTGACGAAACCAAGGGGACATCCGTGGAAATCTGCACCTGGCGCCATCTGTCCAATATCCGCTACTGGAACCGGAATGGACAGGTAACCTATACCCTGACAGCCAAAAACATGGACTGGGCTGCGGTGGGAACCGGCCTGTACAGTCTGCAGCCGGAGGGTGGGGATTTGATCTCAAAGCCCTGCTGGTCGGATAATGGCAGTGAAGTGACGGACTTTCCGACGATCCCGCAGCTTTCAAAGGATGCAGTGCTGAAGGGAGAAGGGGATAAAACCCTGCTTTCCAATCTGCAGTTGGGAGCTTCTTCCATATTGGATAACAAAACGGCGGATACAATTTATGGAACAGCGGATGGAAAAGGGCATTATACCAGCTATCTGGGCCTGTTTGCCGAGAACAACGGAACCATTTCCGATGTGACACTGGCAGATCCGCGCCTGAAGCTGACCTCTGATCCGGAGCATCCCTTTACGAAGCTGAAGGGCGTCGGCATTCTGGCCGGACGCAGCGAGGGCACACTGCGGAATATTACCATAGAGGCAGATAAGACAGCAGGTACGTCCGCTAAAGCAGAGGGTGAAGACAGCGATACGGTCTATGTGAGACTGGACGGAACCTATGGCGCGAAAGCAGCTGTGGGCGGTATCGCAGGTGTCCTGGCAAAGGTGACGGCTGCCGCGCCGGACAAGTATCAGGCGGTACGGTCTCAGATTCTAGAAAAGCTTTCCATGGACGGAACTATGGATGTGCAGCTTCCGGCAGAGGAAAAGGATAAAAATGGAGACGCGTCCAACGCGTCGTCGGTGCGGTACGGTGTCGGCGGTATCGTCGGCTACGCATATCTTGCCAATGAGGGAAACGGTATCACGAAGCTGAACACCTGCGAAAACCATGCGGATGTAACCGGCAATTTGTTTACCGGTGGTATCGTGGGCAAACTGGAGGGAAGCATAGAGCATGGGAAAGGACTTTCCGAAGCGGATCATGCGGCAGTGGCCAGTGTGGCCGGAAGCAGCAGCGACGGCCTGATTCTGAGCTCCGTCTCTGCAGATGATAAAACCTTCGCGGGCCAGTATTTCGGCGGCGTCACCGGTTACAGCTATAACGCGGTCCTTTACGACTGCGAGACTGCGTCCGGCAGGGCCAGAGGCTACAGCTACGACAGCGCGCAGCAGGACAAGGTGCTGAAGGGCGATTACGTAGGCGGCATCGTCGGCTATGGCAATTACACCATCTTAAGCAACTGTGAGACTCAGAAGAACGGTTATGTCCTGGGTGAGAATTATGTGGGCGGCATCGCCGGAGGCCTTGGAAATGAAGTAGGAAGCTCCATCCGGAATACCGGAGAGGTGTTAGTTACAACTAATCGCAGCTATGTCATCGGTAAAAATTATGCGGGCGGCATCACCGGTATCAATACCGATGGCGTGACCCTTGAAAACTGTGTCAATAACGGCGTAGCCGCAGCCACGGAAAAATACGCGGGCGGCATCGTCGGTTATAATGAATATAGGGCGAACATCAGGGACTGCGTAAGCTACCTGTCCGATTATGACAGCTCCATCTACAATATGATCGTGGATAAATGGGAGGCCACCGGCGATTACGTGGGCGGCATTGCAGGCTACAATAACGGAGCGATCACATTTGACAGCAGCAGTCAGAAGATGATGGTAAAATCCGTCTCCGGTATCGTGGCAGGCGGAAGCTATGTGGGCGGTATTGCAGGCTTTAACGATGTACAGGGAACCCTGGACGCAAAATACGATCTGATCGGTGGCCGGATTCACGGCGACGGCGACGGGGTAGGCGGCTGTTTTGGCCTCAACGCGTCCAAGTCTGTCCTGACCTCGGATCTGGTCATTAAACCCCGGAGCGTGGAGGGCCGCTATTATGTGGGCGGCGTCATCGGCGCGAACGTGGTGGAGCTGAACGGTCAGAAAGTGACGGCGGACGGTCTGCGTGCGCAGAATTCCCTGGGCGTGATCCGCGGTCAGGCCTTTGTGGGCGGCGTTATCGGCTACCAGCGGAACTATGCGGCCGGCCAGATAGGCGCGGACAGCGGCAAGCCGATTCTGGAAGCGCTGGCGGCGGCCCAGAAGGACGGCGGTAAGCGGCTTCTTCCGGATCTGGATGGCAGCCATGTGCCGACGGCAGTACAGGCTTCTGCGGATAAGGGCAGACTGGTCCTGACGGCAGCCGGCAATACCGATGATACATTTACCGTAGACAGCAACAACATTCCCATCCAGGCGGGCTATTACGCAGGCGGCGTCCTGGGCTACTGCGAGCGTGGCAGTCAGCTTATCATCCGGAACTGCCGGAACGCGGGCAATCTGTCTCTCTATAGCCGGGTGGACGCGGATGACGGCGTAGTACTGGGAAATTATGTAAAGAGCAAAGAGATAAGCAGCACCGTTCCTGACGGGGCAGCGTCTGTGAAGCTTCATTTTGTGGGCGGCATCGTGGGCGTCAATCTGGAAAACCAGATCATCGATCATTGCAGCAACACCGGCAATATGTCCGGCTGCGTGGGCATCGGCGGTATCGTGGGCCTGAACGGCGGCTATATCTACAACTGTGCCTTAAGCGGCAACTTCGGCAACGCGGGTCTGAATTACCTGGGCGGTATCGCTTCCATCAATATCCGGACCTCCCAGGAGACAAAGAATTATACAGATACGAATAAAACATACACAGCGGGAACCATTGAAGACTGCCGGACGGAGCAGGGCAGAACCGTCACCGGAAAGGAATGCGTCGGCGGTATCGTATCCTGGAATCTGACAGGCGGTCTGGTCAAAAACTGCGCGAGCGCGGCCAATGTGACGGCGGCAGGCAATTACGCGGGCGGCATGGCCGGACGCAACAGCGGTCTCATTGAGCTGGCGGACGCGTCCTCGGATACGGCGGAAAGAACCGTACAGGGCAGCCGCGGCGAAGGCGTCGGCGGCATCGTGGGCGTCAATGAGGCAGGCGGTCAGCTCTGTATCAGCGGCGGCCAGAACAGCCAGGTGGTAGCGGCAGGCAGCGGCCTTACAGTTACAGGACAGAGCAGCGTGGGCGGCATCATCGGAATCAACGAGGGCTCCCTTGGTGATGAGAGCACCTATCTGGTCAGTCAGGTGAAGCTGGTGCGCGCTTCCAAAGGCAATGCGGGCGGCGTAGTGGGAACCAGCCGCGGCAATATTACCCGGGCTGTGAACCGCTCTGACGATGTCCGCGCGGACGAGGGTCCGGCGGGCGGTATTACCGCAGTAAATGAAAGGGCGATTACCGGCTGTGTAAACTATGGCGACGTTACCTCCAGCGCCGGCTATGTGGGCGGTATCGTGGCGGAAAATAAGGGTACCATCGCGAACAGCAGTGTAAATGATACAAACGGCGGTACGGTGACACTCATCGGCCGCGGCAAAGACGAGATGGGCGCAGTCTGCGCCCTGAATGAGGGCACCATCACGGGCAGCAAGCCGGTGGCACATGTAACGCTTGCGGGAACGGCTTCTATCTTCGGCGGTATCGCGGGAAGAAACAAGGGTACCATAGCAGATACGGAGCTTACTTATATGCCGGAGCTTTCCGGCAGCGGCAGTCTGACCGTCGGCGGCGCAGTGGGCGTCAATGAAAATAATGTCAATAAAATTACAGCAAACGGCCTGAACTTCGAAGGCTTTACCAACTATCGTTATCTGGGCGGCATCACAGGCCAGAACGGTCTGGAGACCGACGGAGACACAACGGCACAGGCACAGGTTACAGCCAGCAGCTATTCCGGAACCATCAAAGAGAGCCGGAGCGCGGCAGGCAACTGCTACGGCGGTATCGCCGGCATCAACTATGCGGCTCTGCGTGACTGTACGGTAGCGCAGATCGTCATGGATATTCAGGGCGTCTACACGGCCACCAGCACCAGTACCACGGAGCAGAAGGAAGCCCTGGCCAGCCACGCAGGCGGCGTCACCGGTAAGAACGAGACGAATGGCTCCATCGAGAACTGCGTCCTGACCAACAACGAGAAGAGCAGCCTGACTGCCGATTACGGTATGCTGGGCGGTATCGCAGGCTTCAATAAGGGCAGCATCACCGGATCCGGAAGCGATCAGACTCAGGTGGTGCTGGCAGGTACCGGCGATAAGAAAAACGCGAAGGTGCTGGATCAGATCAATGAGAATGTGGCGGAACACGGACTTACCCCGATAACAGATTATGTAAACTGGCAAAACAATACAGACATTGAAAACTTAAGCTACCGCAATGGCGGCGGAGTCACATCCGGCCGTTTGCAGATTCGCATGCTCAGCAACGGTAACCTGGGCGGTATCACCGCATACAACAGTACCACAGGCAGCCTGAACAGCTGTGTATCCGGAAAATGGTTCCTGAACAATAAATCCGAGGCCATCGGCGTCGGTACCGGCGGTATCATCGGTATGAACGA
Organism: uncultured Anaerosacchariphilus sp.; assembly: GCA_934373375.1. Classification (GTDB taxonomy): domain Bacteria; phylum Bacillota; class Clostridia; order Lachnospirales; family Lachnospiraceae; genus Laedolimicola. The sequence continues at coordinate 1,939 of CAKROP010000023.1, read as the reverse complement.
ATCCGAAAAGGATCAGGAGTATCTGGTAAACGGAGCCTTTGTAGGCCGTCAGATCAAAACGGATGATACGAACCGTTTCGCGGGCGGTATCATCGGAAATCAGAATAACTCCACGAATAGCGACTGGACTATCCGCTATTGCGTCAACTACGGTATGGTATATTGCTATCATACCCACTATTCCGGCGGTATCATGGGACAGTGGACCGGCACCGGCGGAACCATCGAATACTGCAGAAACTACAGCTCTCTGCAGACCACCTGTACCGTAAGCTGGTTTGGAGCATCCGGCGGTATCGTGGCACAGCTTTACCATGCCAGTGAAAACAATGAATACAACATCATTGGCTGCGGCAACTACGGAAGCGTCTACCGCATGAACGGATCCGGCGGAAACGGAGCAAACGACAGCGCCGGAATTCTGGGAAATATTACCAATTACCGGACAGAGGATGGAAAAACGCCTCAAAGCTATGCGATTCAGGTTCTGGACTGCTATAATGCGCCGGGCGTGAAGATCTATTCTTCCTCCATGGCTTCCGGAATCGTAGGCTTTCTGTCCTGCGATCTGACGTCATCTGAACGGAGCAATTCCGACGCGTCAGGCGCAAGAATCAAGCTGTCTACGTCCAATACAGAGCTTCGGATCGAGCGGTGCCGGAACTTCGCGAATGTGCTGAACGGCGATGGGTTTATCGCAGGCATCTTCGGCGATCGCTACGGTACGGACGCATGGAAAGAGAAAACCGTGGTGAAGGACTGCTATTCCCTGAGCCTGGGAATGAATTATTACAATCAGAATTATACATCGAATCAATGGGGAAGCAAAACGCAGACCACACGCTTCCCGATCTATTCCGCGGCTTCCCGTTATACCGGATCCGGCGCAGTGGCCGGTATGGATACGGAAAACCGGAAAAATAACTTTTATTTTGAAGGAATTGAGACCTGGGGATATACAAATCTGGGAATCCGAAATGAAAATGCAACCGGTCAGAACGGCTATGGCAAGGCAAATAACGGCTTCCAAGAACCCGGCGTCAACAATCAGTACGCCACCAATGCATTTTTCATGTATGATGTGACGGAGCAGAAGTATTTCCTGGCAGATATCTACAGGGAAAAGGAAATTAATGGAAATTCCGCATACATCAATGGAAAAAATCAGATTGTGAACAGCCAGAACGGCGAAGTCTATGGCCAGGTATTGTTCTACATTGATGTGGAAGCATACGATAATAACAAGCTGCTGGACAGCTCCGCCAGCCGGACGGACGACCTGGTATTCCTGAATTCCCGGGAAAGCTACCGCCGTCTGGAGGGAATCCTCACGGACGAGACGGATCGCAGTCAGAAGCTTCAGGCGCCGGAGGGCGTCACGGCAGAGATAGAAAATGGAAGGATCAGGGTGAGCGTTACGCCCCATGCCCTGCCGTATCCGGATGGCACCTGGTCGACCACAGAGAAATGCGATCCCTTCCTGTATCTGGTCACAGTAACAGACAGCAGTGGGCACAGCGTCGAGCGGAAGCTGTATGCGGAAACAGGAAGCTTTACCGTTCCGTCTGAGCTGGCCGGAGAGCTTACCGTAAAGGTACGGGCAGTCAGCATGTTTGACGATGTGGCGGATTCTGATGAGATAACAGCCGACGCCACCGTACTGAATCCGGTACTTCCGGATCCCGATGTACGGATTCAGGTAGTATCATCCAAAGAGAATGAATACAGGCATACCTATGAATACAGCCTGAACAATCAGGAAGCTTACAAGGATTATCCGGGATGGCAGGTGGAGGTTACCGTACAGAGTGTGGGAACCATCACACTGGATGCGGAGCATCCCACAAGAACCATGGACGTGACCGTGACAGACACCAGCCGACTGATTTATCAGATGGTTGCGAAGGCCTCTATGAAGGCCGGAAGCAGTACAAAGGCA
>CAKROP010000022.1 GCA_934373375.1 uncultured Anaerosacchariphilus sp. | reverse complement strand
CAATAAGACACTGGCCGCCCAGCTCTACGGCGAGTTTAAAGAGTTTTTCCCGGAAAACGCGGTAGAATACTTTGTAAGCTACTACGATTATTACCAGCCGGAGGCCTATGTGCCTTCGACGGATACCTATATCGCGAAGGATTCTTCAATTAACGACGAGATTGATAAGCTCCGCCTGTCAGCTACGGCGGCGCTGATTGAACGGCGGGATGTGATTATCGTGTCCAGCGTGTCCTGTATCTATGGTCTGGGTGAGCCGGAGAATTTTGAGAAAATGATGGTTTCCCTGCGGCCCGGCATGCAGAAGGATCGTGACGAGGTGCTGCGGCAGCTGGTGGATATCCAGTATGACCGCAACGATATGGAGTTCAAGCGCGGTACCTTCCGGGTGCGGGGTGATGTGGTGGAGATTATTCCGGCCAATGAGTCCGAGCTGGCGGTGCGGGTGGAGTTTTTCGGGGACGAGATCGACCGGATTACCCAGATTGATGTGCTGACCGGCGAGATCAAAGGGGAGCTTGAGCACGTGGCCATTTTCCCGGCGTCTCATTACGTCGTACCCATGGAGCAGATTAAGCGTGCGGCAGCCGATATCGAGAAGGAGCTGGAGGAGCGGGTGCGTTACTTCAAGAGTGAGGATAAGCTTTTGGAGGCCCAGCGCATCGCAGAGCGGACGAACTTTGATATCGAGATGCTGAAGGAAACCGGTTTCTGCTCCGGTATCGAGAACTATTCGAGACATCTGACCGGCGCTGCGCCGGGCACGCCGCCCAATACGCTGATGGATTATTTCCCGGATGATTTTCTGATTATCATAGACGAGTCCCATAAGACCGTGCCCCAGATCCGCGGTATGTACGCGGGCGATCGATCCCGGAAGACCACGCTGGTGGATTACGGCTTCCGTCTGCCGTCGGCGCTCGACAACCGTCCGCTGAACTTTGAGGAATTTGAGAGCAAGATTGACCAGATTATGTTCGTCTCCGCCACGCCGGGCGAGTATGAGGCCGATCACGAGATGCTGCGGGCGGAGCAGATTATCCGGCCTACGGGACTTCTGGATCCGAAGGTGGAAATTCGTCCGGTGGAGGGCCAGATCGACGACCTAGTGGGCGAGGTGAATAAGGAGGTGGCAGCAGGCCACAAGATCCTGATCACTACCCTGACGAAACGCATGGCTGAGGATCTGACCGACTACATGCGGGAGCTGGGTATCCGGGTCAAATACCTGCATTCGGATATCGACACCCTGGAGCGGACCCAGATTATCCGGGATATGCGTCTGGATGTCTTTGATGTGTTAGTTGGTATTAACCTGTTGCGTGAGGGTCTGGATATTCCGGAAATTACCCTGGTGGCGATTCTGGACGCGGACAAAGAAGGGTTCCTGCGTTCCGAGGTCTCCCTGATTCAGACCATCGGTCGTGCGGCACGAAATTCCGAAGGCCATGTCATCATGTACGCGGATACCGTTACCGATTCCATGCGGCTGGCCATCGATGAGACCGAGCGCCGTCGCGCGCTGCAGGAGGCATATAATAAGGAGCATGGCATCACGCCGAAGACCATTCAGAAGTCCGTACGGGATCTCATCAGCATTTCCAGGGAGATTGCCAAGGAAGAGCTGCAGTTCGAGAAGGATCCGGAATCCATGAGCAAGAAGGAACTGGAGAAGCTTATCAAGGACATTGATAAGAAGATGAAGAAGGCAGCTGCGGATCTGAACTTCGAGCTGGCGGCAGAACTGCGTGATAAGATGATAGAATTAAAGAAGCAGGCAAATGAGCTTTAAAACCTGCGTCGCAATGCATTGACGAGGAGAAAAACAATGGATAAATTTATCAGAATCCGGGGCGCCAACGAGCACAATTTAAAGAACCTGGATATCGACATCCCCAGAGACAAATTTGTGGTGCTGACGGGACTAAGCGGTTCGGGAAAATCGTCCCTGGCCTTCGACACCATTTATGCGGAAGGACAACGGCGCTACATGGAGTCCCTGTCATCCTATGCCCGTCAGTTCCTGGGCCAGATGGAGAAGCCCAATGTGGAAAGCATCGACGGCCTGTCTCCGGCCATTTCCATCGACCAGAAGTCTACAAACCGGAACCCCAGATCCACGGTGGGAACCGTGACGGAGATTTACGACTATTTCCGACTGCTCTATGCCCGGATCGGTATTCCCCATTGTCCGAAATGCGGCAAGGAGATCAAGAAGCAGAGTGTAGACCAGATGGTAGACCAGATCATGGCCATGCCCGAGCGGACGAAAATCCAGCTGCTGGCCCCGGTGGTCAAGGGCCGCAAGGGCGAGCATGTGAAGGTGCTGGAGCAGGCGAAGAAAAGCGGCTTCGTCCGGGTTCGCATCGACGGCAATCTCTATGAGCTGTCCGAAGAAATCAAGCTGGAAAAGAACATCAAGCATACCATCGAGATCGTGGTGGACCGACTGGTGGTGAAAGAGGGCATCGAGCGCCGCCTGGCGGATTCCATCGAGACGGTGCTGAACCTGTCCGACGGCCTGCTGGTGGTGGATGTCATTGGCGGCGAGACGCTGACCTTGAGCTCCAGCTATGCCTGCCCGGAGTGCGGCATCAGCATGGAAGAGATTGAACCCAGAAGCTTTTCCTTTAATAACCCCTTCGGAGCCTGCCCGGAGTGCTTCGGCCTGGGCTACAAGATGGAATTTGACGAGGATTTAATGATTCCCGATAAGTCCTTAAGTATCGCGGAGGGCGCGATTACGGTCATGGGCTGGCAGTCCTGTACAGACCCGTCCAGCTTTACCTATGCGCTTTTGAAAGCCCTTTCCAAGGAATACAGCTTCGATCTGACCACACCTTATGAGCAGCTGTCCCCGGAGATCCGGGACATACTGATTCATGGAACCAATGGCCGTGAGGTGAAGGTCTATTATAAGGGTCAGCGGGGCGAGGGCGTCTATGATGTGGCCTTCGAGGGCCTGATTAAAAATGTGGAGCGCCGCTACCGGGAGACCGGTTCCGAGATCATGCGTCAGGAATATGAGACCTTCATGCGGATTACACCCTGTAAGGCCTGCGGCGGTCAGCGTCTGAAGAAGACGTCTCTGGCGGTGACCGTAGGGGAGAAAAATATCGCGGAAGTGACGTCCATGTCCGTGCTGAAGCTATATGATTTTCTGAAGGAATTGCAGCTTACAGAACAGCAGAAGCTGATTGGTGAACAGATCCTGAAAGAGATTAAGGCCCGCATCGGCTTTCTGATTGATGTGGGACTGGATTATCTGACCCTGGCCCGGGCCACCGGCAGCCTGTCCGGCGGCGAGGCTCAGCGTATCCGTCTGGCCACTCAGATCGGCTCCGGCCTGGTGGGCGTGGCCTATATTCTGGACGAGCCGAGCATCGGCCTGCATCAGCGGGACAACGATAAGCTGCTGGCGACCCTGAAGCGCCTGCGGGATCTGGGTAATACCCTGATTGTGGTGGAGCATGACGAGGATACCATGTTCGCGGCGGATTATATCGTGGATATCGGCCCGGGCGCGGGCGAGCACGGCGGCAGGGTCGTGGCGGCGGGTACGGCACAGGAGATTATGGCCTGCCCGGATTCCATTACCGGAGCTTACTTAAGCGGAAAATTAAAGATTCCGGTGCCGGAGACCAGGAGAACTCCCACGGGCTGGCTGACGGTCAGGGGCGCTGCGGAAAATAACCTGAAGAATATCCAGGTGGATTTCCCCCTGGGCGTCATGACCTGCGTCACCGGCGTGTCCGGTTCCGGAAAGAGCTCTCTGGTCAATGAGATTCTCTATAAGACCCTGGCGCGGAAGCTGAACCGGGCCCGCACCATTCCGGGTAAATACAAGGAAATCACAGGGTTAGAGCAGCTTGACAAGGTCATTGCCATCGACCAGTCCCCTATTGGGCGGACGCCCCGTTCCAACCCGGCCACTTACACCGGCGTATTCGACCAGATCCGCGACTTGTTTGCGTCCACAGCCGACGCCAAGAGCAAGGGCTATAAGAAGGGCCGTTTCAGCTTCAATGTGAAAGGCGGCCGCTGTGAGGCCTGCTCCGGCGACGGAATCATCAAAATCGAGATGCATTTTCTGCCGGATGTGTACGTGCCCTGTGAGGTCTGCCAGGGAAAACGGTACAACCGGGAGACTCTGGATGTGAAGTACAAGGGCAAGAGCATCTTTGACGTGCTGGATATGACTGTGGAAGAGGCCATGACCTTCTTCGAAAATGTGCCGTCTGTCCGCAGGAAAATTGAGACCCTGAACGACGTGGGACTTTCCTATATCAAGCTGGGACAGCCTTCCACGACCCTGTCCGGAGGGGAAGCCCAGCGGATTAAGCTGGCCACCGAGCTGTCCAGACGGAGCACCGGCAAGACCATCTACATTCTGGATGAGCCGACTACGGGCCTGCATTTTGCCGATGTCCATAAGCTGACGGAGATTCTGCAGCGGCTGGCCGAGGGCGGCAATACAGTCGTGGTCATCGAGCATAATCTGGACGTGATTAAGACGGCCGATTACATCATTGACATGGGACCGGAAGGCGGCGACCGGGGCGGCACGGTCATTGCCAAGGGCACGCCGGAGGAAGTGGCCAAGCAGGAGATCTCCTACACCGGCCAGTACCTTAGAAAATATTTATAGAACGTATTTTTAATGGAAAAGTAATGGGATAGCAGGCTTTCTGTGCATTTTAATCCTCGGAAAAGGGAATAAAATCCCTTTTTCGAGGGTTGTTTTTATTTATTTTTTCGCATATACTAAAACAGAATATAGAAACAACCAAATCCCAATGGAGTATACACAATGATTCAGAAATTATATGAAACCCTTTGCAATATAAATGAAACTGCCAATGTCCTGCGGGACGAGCCCATGAGCCGTCATACCACCTTTCGCATCGGTGGCCCGGCGGCCGTTTTCTGCATGCCTCAGACGGTACCGCAGCTGGCAGACACGGTAAAGGCCTGCGTGGAAGCTGGCGTCCCCTATTATATCCTGGGGAATGGCAGCAATGTGCTGGTGAGCGACGAAGGATATGAGGGCGTCATCATCCAGCTGTTCCGCAATATGGACGGCATCCGCGTAAATGGCACCGAGCTGGAAGTAGAAGCCGGAGCCCTGCTGGTACGCATGGCCCATCTGGCGGCCAAAGAGGGACTGACCGGACTGGAATTCGCTTCCGGTATCCCGGGAACCTTAGGGGGAGCACTGGTCATGAATGCCGGAGCCTACGGCGGAGAGATGAAGGACGTGGTCAAAGAGGCTGTGGTCATGAAGCCGGACGGAGAAATCCTGCGGCTTAAAAAAGACGAGCTGGAGCTGGGTTACCGTACCAGCGTCATTGCAAAAAAGGGCTATCTGGTTCTGAGCGCTCTGCTGGAGCTGGAGAAAGGTGATAAAGGGGCGATTGAAGCCCGGATGCAGGAGCTGAAGGAGGCGAGAACATCCAAGCAGCCGCTGGAATATGCCAGCGCAGGCAGCACCTTCAAGCGGCCTGAGGGTTATTTTGCAGGAAAGCTCATCATGGACGCGGGACTGCGTGGTTACAGCGTAGGCGGCGCACAGGTGTCTGAGAAGCACTGTGGCTTCGTCATCAACCGGGGCGGCGCGACAGCCCGGAATGTGATGGATCTGGTGCGCCATGTGCAGGAAGAAGTAAAAAAACAGTTCGGTGTGGAGCTGGAAATGGAAGTAAAGCTACTTGGTTTTTAGGAACGTCGAAACAGACAGGAGAAGATACAGATGAGATTTGTAATTGTAACAGGAATGTCGGGCGCGGGACGAAGCACCGCTCTTCGGGCGTTGGAGGACGCAGGTTATTTCTGCGTGGATAATCTGCCGATTTCTCTGATTGAAAAATTTTCCGAGCTGATTTATCCGGGCAATACGGAGGTCACGAAGGTGGCGTTGGGCATTGATATCCGAAGCGGAAAAGCTTTTAACGAGCTGGCGGCCACTCTGGAGGAACTGACCGTGGCAGGCGTGAACTATGAAATCCTGTTCCTGGATTCCTCTGACGAGGTGCTGGTGAAGCGCTACAAGGAGACCCGGCGTACGCATCCGCTGGCGCAGAATGGCCGCGTGGCTGACGGTATCCAGGAGGAGCGCAAAAGGCTGGAATTTCTGAAGAAGCAGGCGGATTATATCATTGATACCAGCAACCTGCTGACCAGGGAGCTGAAGCAGGAACTGGACAAGATCTTTGTGCAGAATAAGAACTTTAAGAACCTGGTCATTACTGTCCTTTCCTTTGGCTTTAAATACGGCATTCCGACGGATTCCGATCTGGTATTTGACGTGCGGTTCCTGCCGAATCCCTATTATTATGAAGAACTTCGGAAGCTCAGCGGCAATGATAAGCCGGTGCAGGATTTCGTTATGGGCTTCGAGGTGTCCCACCGGTTTCTGGACAAGCTGATTGACATGATTCAGTTTCTGATTCCGAATTATGTGCTGGAGGGCAAGAACCAGCTGGTGATCTCCATCGGTTGTACCGGCGGCAAGCACCGCTCTGTCACCCTGGCCAATAAGCTTTATGAACGGCTGCGAAACAATGCGGACTACGCGGTGCGTATCGAGCATCGCGATATTGAGAAGGATGCCGTTGTAAAAGCGCATTAGGGAAATGAAGAGGTGATCTATGTCTTTTTCCAGTGAGATCAAGCAGGAGCTCTCTGTCCATGTGCCGCCGGCCAGACATTGCAGACTGGCTGAGATGGCCGCCATTTTAAACTTCTGCAGCCGCGTGGAGAGTGTTGAAGGAGAGTCCCCCTGCGTGAAAATGCATACGGAGAATCTGGCCGTTGCAAGAAAGTACTTTACATTATTGAGAAAAACATTTAATATAGAAATGAACGTGTCGACGCGGCAGAGCAGAAATCCCAGGGGAAGTCTCAGCTATGAGGTGACTTCTTTCGGAGGACTGGAGCCTGTGAAGCATATGCTGGTGCAGAATCAGTGCTGCAGGCGGGCTTACATACGGGGAGCCTTTCTGGCGTCCGGATCCTTGAGCGACCCGGAGAAGGGCTATCATTTTGAAATCGTGTGCAGCGGGGAAGAAAAGGCTGATGAGCTTCGGGAGATGCTGGCCAGCTTCGGGATAGACGCGCGGATCACGCTGCGAAAGCGCAGTTACGTGTTATACGTAAAGGAGGGATCGCAGATTGCGGATCTTTTGAATGTGATGGAAGCCCATGTGGCCCTGATGAAGTTCGAAAATGTCCGGATTCTGAAGGAGATGCGCAATTCCGTCAATCGACAGGTGAACTGTGAAACTGCGAACTTGAATAAGACTGTTTCAGCAGCGGTAAAACAGATAGAGGATATCCAATTTATTCAGAGAACCATTGGCTTTGATGAGTTGCCGGAGAACCTGGCGGAGATAGCAGTACTCCGTCTGGAGCAGCCGGAGACGACCTTAAAGGAGCTGGGTCAGATGCTGACGCCGCCCGTAGGGAAGTCCGGTGTGAATCACCGTCTCAGAAAGCTGAGTATGATAGCAGAGGAGCTAAGGGATCACAAGGAGGAGAATTATTATGATGAAACAGGAAATCACGATTCAGATTCCGGAAGGGCTTGAAGCCAGGCCGGTCGCATTGCTGGTGCAGGTGGCGAGCCAGTACGGCAGCGAGATCTATGTGGAGAGTGATAACAAGAAGGTAAATGCCAAGAGCATTATGGGTATGATGACCCTTGGACTCTTCGCGGGCGAGACCGTTACCGTTTCTGCGGACGGTGAGGACGAAGAAGAGGCTATGGCCAATATCGAGAAGTTCTTAAGCAGCAAATAAGCAGACAACTGTGAGGGACTGCCGGGATTTTCCGGCAGTCCTTGTTTTTTGTCCGGAAATTTGTTATGATGAAACGGATCATACAGTCTGGAAAATCAGACAATTGAAGGAGTTACAGCAGCGATGGACGCGTATACAGGCTTTGCGGAGGTTTACGATCTGTTTATGGACCAGGTTCCCTATGAGAAATGGAGCCGGCGGATCACAGAGATATTAAAAGAATACGGAATTCCGGACGGTCTGGTGCTGGATCTGGGCTGCGGAACCGGCAGTATGACGGAGCTTCTGGCGGACGCGGGCTACGATATGATCGGCGTGGACGCTTCCGAGGAAATGCTGGAGCTGGCCTGTGAGAAGCGCGCCGAGTCGGGACACGATATTTTGTATCTTCTGCAGGATATGCGGGAGTTTGAGCTTTATGGCACGGTGCGGGCCATCGTCAGCGTCTGTGATTCCCTGAATTATATTACGGAAGAGGAAGATCTGCTGCAGGTGTTCCGGCTGGTATGGAATTATCTGGATCCGGACGGCGTGTTCTTCTTCGACATGAATACCATTTACAAATACAAAGAGATGCTGGGTGAGACCACCATCGCGGAGAACCGGGAGGAGAGCAGCTTTATCTGGGAGAATTATTACGATCCGGAGGAGCGGCTGAATCAGTACGATCTGACCCTCTATGTGCGGGATAAGGACGACCGGTATGTGCGGTTCGAGGAGACCCATATCCAGAAGGCCTATGCGCTGGAGCGGGTGCTGGAGCTGCTTCAAATGGCAGGACTGAAGGCAGAGCAGATCTTCGATTCCGACACGGAAAAAAAGGTTACAGATACGACGGGAAAGTTCTGTATCGCAGCGCGGAAAGTGTGAGATACGGGAAGTTCAGATAAAGCGTAGAAAAATACAGGCGCAGGAAAATGATACAATAAGAGGAGTAAAAATATGGAAGATTATATTGTAAGAGCAACGGCTGCGGATCACCAGATTCGTGCCTTTGCCATCACATCCAGAGAAATGGTGGAGCAGGCGCGCTCCATTCACAACACCAGTCCGGTGGCTACAGCGGCCCTGGGACGTCTGCTGACAGCCGGCGCCATGATGGGTTCCATGATGAAGGGCGACGCGGATCTGCTGACTTTGCAGATCAAGGGAGCCGGAGCCATCGGCGGCATCACCGTGACAGCGGATTCCAAGGCAAGAGTAAAGGGCTATGTGGATGAACCCATGGTGCTGCTTCCGGCGAACGCAAAGGGAAAACTGGACGTGTCCGGCGCCATCGGGCCTGGTACCCTGCGGGTGATCAAGGATCTGGGCCTGAAGGAGCCCTATGTGGGAACCGTTGAACTGCAGACTGGCGAGATTGCGGAGGATTTGACCTATTACTTTGCCACATCTGAGCAGGTTCCATCCTCGGTAGGACTGGGCGTGTTGTTAAATAAGGATAATACGGTCCGCCAGGCAGGTGGCTTCATCATTCAGCTGATGCCCTTTACCGACGACAAGGTCATTGACGCGCTGGAAGCAAAGCTGTCCACCATGGATTCGGTGACGAAGCTTCTGGATCAGGGCATGAGCCCGGAGCAGCTTCTGGAGTATCTGCTGGGTGATTTCGGCCTGGAGATTAACGACACCATTCCGGCTTCCTGGTACTGCAACTGCAGTCGGGAGCGGGTGGCAAAGGCCATCGTCAGCATCGGAAGCAAGGAGATACGGGAAATGATTCAGGACAACAAGCCCATCGAGGTGAAATGTCATTTCTGCAATCATGCCTACAAGTTTGATATTGAGGATTTAAAAGAGATTCTGAAAATAGCAAAACGCTAAATAAGGAGAAGCTATGAGACACGGGTTTATCAGAACGGCGGCGGTGACGCCGAAGATTCAGGTGGCGGACACGAAGGGAAATGGCGCGGAGACCATTAGGCTTGCCAGAGAGGCGGCGGAGCATGGCGCGAAGATCATCGTATTTCCGGAGCTTGGCATTACCGGCTATACCTGCTCAGATTTATTCTTACAGGAGCTTCTGCTAAAGAGCGCCCGGGAGGAGTTGTTCCATATCGCCAGAGAGACGGCGGATCTGGACGCGCTGATCTTCGTGGGACTTCCCTGGGAGAAGGACGGCAAGCTTTACAATGTGGCGGCAGCTCTCTGCGGCGGACACCTGCTTGGTCTGGTGCCGAAGCTGCATCTGCCTAACTACGGAGAATTCTATGAGCTGCGCCATTTCACACCGGGAAATCAGGAAGTAGAGGACGTGTGGGTTCCCGAGGAGGGAGAGGACGGCGATTATATCAGTTTTGGAACGAAGCTGCTGTTCACCTGTGAGGAACTTCCGGGACTTAGTGTGGCTGCGGAGATCTGCGAGGATGTGTGGGTACCGAACCCGCCAAGCATCGGTCATGCGCTGGCAGGCGCGACGGTCATCGTGAACTGCTCAGCCAGCGATGAAACCACAGGCAAGAATCTGTACCGGGAGTCTCTCATAGGCGGACAGTCGGCCCGCCTGGTATGCGGATATATCTATGCCAATGCAGGAGAGGGCGAGTCCAGCCAGGATCTGGTGTTTGGCGGCCATAATATCATTGCGGAAAATGGAACGATTCTGGCAGAATCGGCCCGATTTACCAGTGAGACCATTTATGCGGAGCTGGATATCGCACGGCTGGTGGGCGAGCGCAGAAGAATGACCACCTTCCGGACGGATAGCTCCAGACCCTATGTGGAGGTTGGCTTCCATCTGAAAAAGGAAGATACAGAGCTGTCCCGTTATGTGGATCCGGCGCCCTTCGTGCCCGGCAGCGACAGTGACAGACAGCGGCGCTGTGAGGAGATTTTCGCCATTCAGTATATGGGCCTGAAGAAGCGGCTGGAGCATACCCATTGCAAGACGGCGGTGGTTGGTATCTCCGGCGGCCTGGATTCCACTCTGGCGCTTCTGGTTACGGTGAAGGCTTTTGACAGTCTGGGACTGGACCGTTCCGGTATTCTGGGCGTGACCATGCCCTGCTTTGGAACCACGGACCGGACTTACCGGAATGCCTGTGATATGGTGCAGAAGCTGGGCGCGACTTTAAAAGAGGTAGATATCCGCGAGGCGGTGACCATCCATTTCCGGGATATCGGACACGATCCGGATGCGCATGACGTGACCTACGAGAATTCCCAGGCGCGGGAGCGTACGGAGGTTTTGATGAATCTGGCCAACCAGGCGGGCGGCATGGTCATCGGTACCGGTGATATGTCGGAGCTTGCCCTGGGCTGGGCCACCTACAATGGCGACCACATGTCTATGTACGGCGTCAATGCGGGGGTTCCGAAGACACTGGTGCGCCATCTGGTGCGGTACTATGCGGATACCTGTGGGGATGAAAAGCTTTCCGAAGTACTGCTGGACGTCCTGGATACGCCGGTGAGCCCGGAGCTGCTGCCGCCGAAGGACGGGGAGATTGCCCAGAAGACAGAGGATTTGGTAGGTCCCTATGAGCTGCATGATTTTTATCTGTATTACATCCTACGTTTCGGCTTTGAACCGGCGAAGATTTACCGGCTGGCCCAGAAAGCCTTTGCGGGCGTCTATGATACGGAGACCATGCTGAAATGGCTGAAGGTATTCTACCGCAGATATTTTGCCCAGCAGTTTAAGCGGTCCTGTCTGCCGGACGGCCCGAAGGTGGGTTCTGTAGCGGTATCGCCGCGGGGAGATTTGCGGATGCCCAGCGACGCCTGCGCAGGGTTGTGGCTGGCGCAGCTGGAGACGCTTGAGTAAGATTGATTTTGAGTTATGTAAATTGAAAAGTGGCCCGGTATCATAGGCTGCAAATTAAATTCAGGGGAGAAGAACATGGCATTTAAGATTATTACGGATTCGGCAACGGATCTGCCCAAGGAGATTATCGAGAAATACAAGCTTCATGTGATTCCGACGCCGGTAACCATTGATGGAACGGATTATTTTGACGGCAAGACCATTTTCCCGGAGGATTTCTACCGGATTCAGGCGCAAGGGACTGATATCAAGACCTACCATATCAATCAGTATATGTTCCGGGAGAATTTTGAACCCTACGCCAAGGCCGGGGACGAGGTGCTGTATATGTGCTTCTCTACCGGCATCGCGGGCACCTTCAATGCGGCAAATCTGGCGAAGGAAGAGCTTCTGGAGGAGTATCCGGATTTTGATCTGACCATCATTGATACCAAGTGCGCCTCTCTGGGCTTTGGTCTGGCGGTGGAGAAGATTCTGCGGATGCAGGCAAATGGCGCGCCGAAGGAACTGATCATTGAGGCGGCGCAGTTCTTCTGCGATCATATGGAGCATATTGTGACGGTGGAAACCCTGGAGTATCTGTACAAGGGCGGCCGGTTGAGCAAAACCTCGGCTGTGCTGGGCGGTGTGCTGGATCTGAAGCCGATCATCGAGGTCAATGACGACGGCGCGCTGGTGGCTATCGAGAAGGTGCGCGGACGGCATAAGTCGCTGAAGCGGTGCGTGGAGCTGGTGGGTGAACGCGGCGCAGATCTGGATAAGCAGATCATCGGCGTGGTGCATGGAAATGATCCGGAGACCTGCGAGAAGGTGAGCGCAATGCTGATGGAGAAATATCATTGCAAGGGGATTATCAAGTCCTGGGTTGGATGCGCTATCGGAGCGCATACGGGCCCGGGTATCATTGGTATTGTGTTCCTCAGTGCCAGTGAAGAGAAGTATGCGGAATATTTGAAGTAAGACGGACGAAAAGAGAAAATATCCCCCTCGCCGGGCACGCATTATTTTCCGGCTTCTGACCGCGCGGCTTATTCGCGCCTGATCGCCAAACTCGGCCCTGAAGGGCCTCAGACAGTGGCTCCTTCAGGCGCTGCCTAGCGCAGTCAGAAGCTGCGGAAAATAAGCTAACGCCCGGCGAGGGGGATATTTTCTCTTTTCTGGTAGTTTAAGCTCGGGGAATCCCAAGAAATTCTTAAGAATTATCGTTGTGTGGATTTAAAAAAGCCTTGTTATAACTATGGATAGACAGTAAAATGTAAGAGTATCATTTTACTGTCTATTCACGTTTCAAGAACGATATGAGGGTGAGAACATGAACAAAAAGAAGAATACAATCCTGGTCTGTGATGATGACAGGGAGATTGTGGACGCGATAGAGATTTATCTGTCCCAGGAGGGGTACCGGATTTTGAAGGCCTACGACGGGGTGCAGGCGGTGGAAATGCTGGAGCAGGAGGATGTGCAGCTGCTGCTGATTGATATTATGATGCCGAAGCTGGACGGCCTGCGGGCGACGCTTAAGATTCGGGAGAAGAGCAGTATTCCGATTATTATTCTGTCGGCCAAGTCGGAGGACGCGGATAAGATTCTGGGATTGAATATCGGCGCGGATGATTACGTGACGAAACCCTTTAATCCGCTGGAGCTGGTGGCCAGGGTGAAGTCCCAGCTGCGCCGCTATACGAAGCTTGGCAATGCGACGGATGAGAATCAGAAGATCTATCAGACCGGCGGACTGGTTATGAACGACGATCTGAAGGAAGTGACCGTGGATGGCGAGCCGGTGAAGCTGACGCCTATTGAGTATAATATTTTGCTGCTTCTGGTGAAGAATCAGGGCAAGGTGTTCTCCATTAATCAGATTTACGAGAGCATCTGGAATGAAGACGCCATCGGCGCGGATAATACGGTGGCGGTCCATATCCGTCACATCCGGGAAAAGATCGAGATTAACGCGAAGGAGCCCCGCTATCTGAAGGTGGTGTGGGGCATTGGATATAAGGTGGAGAAGCTGTAAATGAAGCGATGGGAATATTCGAAGCCGTGGAAGCTCACGGCGCTGTTATTGAATCAGATTTGCGCGGTGGTGCTGGTGCTGTCCGTGGTCGTGTGTACGGTCTATGTGGGCGGCAGCGGCTTTGGCTTCGTGGGAAAGGATCAGACCTTTGAGAGCACCGGTTATTATCAGGATGAGGTTCTGGAGCAGATCTACCGCTGTGTCCGGGCTGCCAGCCGGGAGAGTAAGTTTGAGAAAAATGGCGTCTACGACGGCAAGATTCTCGTAAATGTTCAGCAATATGCAGAAAACAGTACCATCGGAAGTGGCGACGTGAAGGACGGAGGTCTGTATTATGAACTGGCGGATCTGCTGAACTGGTCTCTGGATGGCATGGAAACCGGTACCCTGATGAAGATTACCTATGACGACGGTACCGTAGGCTATCTGTCCAAGGGCTTCACCAATTATACGGAGCAGTCTCTGTACGGTGAGGACGGAACAGAGGTGGCCTCGATCTCTACCGTAAATAAGGGAAACAGTGAAACGTCCATAACCTCCGTACCTGAGGGTGATACAGCGGACGAGACGGATGCGGAGGAATCATCCGCCACATCTGCGATGTCCGAAGAAA
>CAKROP010000021.1 GCA_934373375.1 uncultured Anaerosacchariphilus sp. | reverse complement strand
ATAATCAGATAACCGTCCGTAAAAGCCTGGATCTGGCCTGCGGCACGGGCGTGCTCTGCGAGATTCTGGCGGGAGATGGTATCGAGGCCAGTGGAATGGATTTTTCGGAGGGTATGATCGAGATCGCGAAGCAGCGGAATCCGGAGATTCCTTATGAGGTGGCGGATATGATTACCTATCGGCCGGATAAGAAGTTTGATCTGGTGACCTGCACCGGCGATGCGCTGAATCATATCATGTGCCTGGAAGATTTGGATCGAATATTCGCGAATGTATCTGCATATTTAGCAGAGGGCGGCTATTTCGTTTTCGATATCCTGAATGAAAAAGAAGTGCCGATGGCGGAACCCATCGATCTGGATTTCAGCGAGACGGTCAAGGCCCAGTTTATGGTGACCCACGATCCAGATGGCCGCATCAACCTGAAAACCACCGTTTATGAAAATGGCGTAAAGCAATTCGAGGAGAATATCAAAGAAATTGTCCACGACGAGAAAGCCGTCTGTGAGCTGCTTCGAAAGAACGGTTTCCGGGTGGAAAAATGTGCCAACCATTTCCTGGAAAATGAGGGGAATTTCAGCAAGACCTGGTATATCATTGCCCGGAAATAAGGTTTTTCTTTACCAGGTAATACACGGCTCCGACTGCTTCCGCCAGAAACCACCCGATGGGTACCGACCACCAGATGCCCACCACGCTGAAGGCCGGAATGGCAGATAAGGCGTAGGCCAGCCCCACGCGGGTTCCCAGGGACACGACGGTAAGCACCACCAACATACCGGGGCGGCCCAGGGAGCGTAAGAGCGAGGCAAAAAAGTTATAGAGAAAAACCGCCGCCAGAGCGTCTGCGCCCAGGACGCGGCCCACGATGAGGGTGTCGGCGATGTTGTAGCATTGCTCCGCGGAATTTTGTCTTTCTTACGAAAAAGAATGCTTGAAGTATGCAGGAGATCTGCGTATAATGAAATGCGGGTAAGAAGCCCCTTGACAGAAATGGTTTGACAGAAAAAAGGAGAGTTTATCATGAAGAAATACTGGCTGGCTGTGTTGCTGGGCGTTTCGGTGCTGGCGGCAGGCTGCAAAGGTACCACAGATAAAACGGATACCGTCAGGGAAGCCGAGGCGGAGAACAAAGAAACCGAAGATCAGGAAAAAGAAGCTTTAAAGACTGATGGAATGAAAGATGCTATCCTGGCAGGCACAGGTACCCTGTCTGACGCCGCAAAGAGCGCTTACCGTTCTGTGTTGGATGATATTTATTATAATCAGCAGTTCCCCAATGGTTTAGAACTGGATTATAACGGCTCGGATCTTTCGGAAAATAAATTCGGCGTCTACGATATCGATGGCGATGGCCGCGACGAGCTGCTGATCGCTTATACGACAGCGTCCACGGACAGCCAGATGTTCCTGATCTATGATTTTGTGGAAGCGCTGGACGCGGTGCATGAGGAATTTACCGGCTTCCCGGCTGCGACGTTCTATGACAATGGTGTGGTGCGTGCGGACTGGAGCCACGATCCCAGTACCGCAGAGGGCAGCGATTTCCAGCCCTTTACGCTCCTGGTTTATGACGAGGGAGAAAATACGTACGAGTTTCTGGGTTCTGTCTGCCAGCAGGATAAACCGGATGTCTATTATCAGAAGCTGGCCGGTGATGAGAATGAGGCGGAGATTGACGAGACCGTTCTGAAAGACTGGCTGGATTTCTGCATCGGAGACGCAGGCCAGATCGAGATCCCCATGGTAGATCTGACAGAAGAGAACATCAAAGCATTAAAATAAACAAAGTCATCCTGTAAAGGAATTGCAAGGAGAACATATTTATGCGAAATGTACCCCAGAAAGGCGACCACGGCTATACGGACGCCCATAAAAAAGCGCAGATTATTAAGACCTTTATCTTTTTCCTGCTGCCCGCCGTCATCTTTACCGTCGGCTATGTAACGTCCAGGACACGCCTGAATCTGTTCACAGTGGTGGCTGTTGTAGGCTGTCTTCCGGCCTGCAAGGAGCTGGTCAATGTGATCATGTTCTGCAGACGCCGTTCCATCCCTCAGGATCTCTACGAGGAGCTGGATCGACACATCGGCGGTATGGAACACGCCTATGAGCTGGTTCTGACCACCTACGAAAAGAATTATCCTATCCACAGCCTGGTGATCCGCGGAAATGAGATCGCAGGCTACACCACACTGAAAAATACGGACTTAAAACCGGTGGAGGCCCATGTCACCAGGGTCCTGAAGGAGAATGGGATCGCCGGTGTCCATGTGCATGTGTTTGCGGATCTGAAGGCCTATCTGGATCGGGTGGACGCCCTGGCGAAAAAGGAGCCGGAGGAGATCCCGTTTACGCCGGATGAGCGCTATCCGTCCCTGAACCGGGAGCAGCTGATCCGGGGGTTAATTCTGGCACTGTCCCTGTAAAAATGAGCAAAACGATGATGCAGCAGGCTTTCTAAGTATCAATGGCCTGCTGTATTTTCACTTATAGGATGTAAAGGAGAGAAACCATGCGTCTTCTGACCGTAGGCGAAAACGAAGCCGGACAGCGGCTGGACAAATTACTGGGAAAATATATGGACAAAGCCCCAGCCAGCTTTTTTTATAAAATGCTGCGCAAAAAGAATATCACCCTGAATGGGAAAAAGGCGGAAGGAAAAGAGCGCCTGAAAGCAGGAGACGAGATTAAGCTGTTCCTGGCGGACGAGACCATAGACGGCTTTTCCAGTATGATGGGGGAAATGAGAACCGAAACCAGACAAAGTGGGAAAAAGGAGACCACGGCAGCAGGAATTCAGCCAAAGAAAAAACTTCCCGCGAAGCTCCGCCCGGAAATCATCTACGAGGACAAAAATGTCATTTTCTTCAATAAACCGGCAGGGCTCCTGTCCCAGAAAGCGAAGCCCTCTGATATCTCCCTGGTGGAATACCTGACGGAGCATCTTCTGGAAACCGGCGAAGCCACAGCAGAAAGCTTACGCAGCTTCCGTCCCGGCATCTGCAACCGCCTGGATCGCAATACCAGCGGCCTTGTGGCGGCGGGTAAGAGTCTCCGTGGTCTTCAGGAGCTGAACGAGCTGTTCCGGATCCGCAGCCTGCACAAATACTACCGCACCATAGCTGCAGGCTCTATCATGGAAAAACAGCGCATTGAGGGCTGGCTTCAGAAAAATGAAAAGACCAATCAGGTACAGATTTTTAAACAGGAGAGAAAGGACGCTCTGCCCATCTGTACCGAATATGTGCCGTTAAAGCGACTGACCTATAACGGAAAGCCCTATACCTATCTGGAGATCAACCTGATCACCGGCCGTTCCCACCAGATTCGCGCGCACCTGGCCAGCATCGGCCATCCGCTTATCGGGGATACCAAATACGGCAGTCCGAAGATAAACGCGGAATTCCAGAAAAACTTCGGTCTGAAATACCAGCTTCTCCATGCCTATCGGCTGGAGCTTCCGGAACTTACCGGAGCAATTTCAAATCTTTCCGGACAGCAGTATATTGCGCCTCTTCCCAAAGAATTTATGAATGTTTTGAACCGTGGTCAATGAAAAAGCCACGGTTTTTCGTTATTCTACACAAAACTTTTCCAAAAAGTTCATATAACATTCACAAAAATTTAAGAAACACTTGCAAATCAAAAAATCCTGTGGTAAAGTATTATCAGATTGAGAGACAATTACATCGTGGTTTCACATACGACGTGTTACTGGTTATGCAGGCAAGATCGGGTGAAAATGAAGAAGATAGAAAAGTGCAGATAAGCTGTATCTGTATTGCGTTTTCTGTTGGGAATTCATTTCACTGGATCTTTTTTTGTGTGAAATTTTCTGATGCGCACCAAGTCTTTCGATACCATATATTCTGGCCGGATATAAGAACCTTATATTTTACTCATTTACAATAAAAAGGAGAGAAAACCATGGATTACAACAAAATTGCCCAGGACATTCTTGACAATGTGGGCGGCAAAGCCAATGTAAAACAGGTGACACACTGCTTCACCCGTCTGCGCTTTATCCTGAAGGATGAGAGCCTTGCAAAGAAAGACGTAGTAGAGCATCTGGAGGGCGTTATCTCTGTCGTCGTTTCCGGCGGACAGTTCCAGGTGGTGTGCGGCGCAAAGGTTACCAAGATTTATGACGCAACCGTAGCGATCCTCGGAGACGCCGTTGCAGGCGGTTCCGTAGACGAGCAGGTTCCGGATCA
Source organism: uncultured Anaerosacchariphilus sp. (assembly GCA_934373375.1). Taxonomy (GTDB): domain Bacteria; phylum Bacillota; class Clostridia; order Lachnospirales; family Lachnospiraceae; genus Laedolimicola. The sequence goes on along the minus strand of CAKROP010000021.1, from coordinate 10,045 downwards.
GAAGCAGCCTCTGGGCAACCTGATTCTGCAGAAGATCACCGAGATCTTCACACCGCTGGTACCGGCTATTGCGGCAGCAGGTCTGATTAAGGGTCTTCTGGCAGCATTTGCCAAGGTGCCGGGCTTCGATACAGCCAACAGCACCTACATCATCATGAACACCGCTTCCAATGTTATTTTCTACTTCATGCCGATTTTCCTTGCTTACACCGCATCCAAGGCACTGAAGTGCAGCACTGTTGTAGCTATGATGCTGGGCGGCTTTATCTGCCATCCCACCATTGACGCACTGGTTCAGGATGTAGCTACCAAGTCCACCATCTTCGGACTTCCGGTTATCAAGATGGCGTTTACCGTAGGAGAGTCCTCTAAGGTATTTGCTTACACCGAGTCCGTTATCCCGATTCTTCTGGGCGTGATTGTACTGTATTTCCTGGAAAAATTCTTAAAGAAGGTCGTTCCGGAGATTCTGCAGCTCATCCTGGTACCGGGTCTGTCCCTGATTATCATGGTTCCGGTTATGCTGACTGTTGTAGGACCGGTTGGTATCTACGTTGGTTATATTATTCAGTTCCTTTACAATGCACTGTACGGCTTCAGCCCGGTACTGGGCGGTATCATCGTCGGTGGTCTGTGGGGCGTATGCGTTATCTTCGGCGCGCACAGAGCTCTGCTTCCTATCGGTCTGAACGACGTAGCCCTGACAGGAACCAACACCCTGATGTGCTTCGCTGGTTCCGCAAACTTCTCTCAGGCAGGCGCAGCACTTGGCGTTATGCTGAAGACTAAGAGCAAAGACTTAAAGCAGGTAGCCGCTTCCGCATCCCTGTCCGCATGGCTGGTAGGTATTACTGAGCCGGCTATCTACGGCTGTAACCTTCGTCTGAAGAAGCCGATGGTATGCGCGGTAATCGCCGGAGCTCTCGGCGGTGGTATCATGGGTATCGGCCACGCAGTTAACACCGGTTTCGCAAACAATGGTATCCTGACCATCATGTCCTACTATGGCGAGGGAACAAGCCTGGGACAGTTCGTAGCTTACTTACTGGGTATCGCAGTGGCATTCTTTGGCGCGGCTATCCTGACTTACATCGTAGGCTTTGAAGATGTGGACGCAGCTCCGGCAGGCGCCGCAGCACTGGAGTCTGACCTGGCCATGCCGACCGCACCGGCTCACACAGGCGAGACCGTAGAAATCGCTTCCCCGGTAGAGGGAAAGGCTTACCCGTTAAATGAGGTGCAGGACGAGGTATTTGCTTCCGAGGCACTGGGCAAAGGAATCGCAGTTCTTCCGACCAAGGGAGAGGTAGTAGCACCGGCTGACTGTACCGTATCTGTTCTGTATCCGACCCTTCACGCTATGGGTCTGAAGCTTGAAGACGGCACAGAGCTTCTGATTCACATCGGTATGGACACGGTAGCCATGAACGGCGACGGCTTCACAAAGCATGTGAACGAAGGAGACAAAATTAAAAAAGGAACCCCGATCGTATCCTTTGACATTGACAAGATCAAAGCGGCAGGCTATGATACTACCGTAAGCGTTATCATTTCCAATACAGCTGATTTCGCAGAGGTAACAGGAGTTCCGGCTGAGAAAGCTGACCTTACCAGGGTTGTTATCAAAGCTGTAAAATAAATGGTTTTGATGTAATAAACACATCGTAACAAACACATCCGCCGGGCGGAAGTCTCTATGCTTCTGCCTGGCTTTTACAACTTTCTAAAGGAGCAGAAAATTATGACAAATTTTCCCGAAAATTTCCTCTGGGGCGCTTCCTCCTCTGCCTTTCAGATCGAAGGCGGCTGGGATGAGGACGGCAAGGGCATGACCGTAGCCGATTACAATTCCTTCAAGCGTTCCGACAAGCAGGCGGACAGCAAGGTGGCCAGTGACTTCTATCATCACTGGAAGGAAGATATCGACCTGATGAAGGAGATGGGTATGAAGGCATACCGTTTCTCCCTTTCCTGGGCCCGCATCATTCCGGACGGAGACGGCGAGGTGAACCAGAAGGGCATCGATTTCTATAATAATGTGATCAACTACCTGATCGAGCAGGGCATTCAGCCCCTCGTAACCCTGTATCATTTTGACCTGCCTTACGCACTGGTAGAGAAGTACAATGGCTGGGAGTGCCGGGACTGCGCCTTTGCCTTTGAGCGTTATGCCCGTGTCTGCTACCAGGCCTTCGGAGACCGGGTAAAATACTGGCAGATGATCAATGAGCAGAACCTGATGATCCGCGTCAACAACCGTATGAATATCTACACCGAGGACGACTGGGAAGCCGATCGTATGCGTGCCCAGATGGATTATCACATGTTCCTGGGCCATGCGCTGGCAGTCAATGCCTGCCATGAGCTGGTAGAGGGCGGAAAGGCCGCTCCGGCTGTATCCTCCACCTGTACCTATCCGCTGACCAACAAGCCGGAGGACGTATGGGCTGCCAAAATGAACGACTGGCTGAAGACCAACTACTGCCTGGAGATGCACATCAACGGCGAGTATCCGGGTTACTATATGCGCTATCTGAAGGAGCGCAATATTGTTCCGAAGATGGAAGAGGGCGACGCGGAGATTCTGAAGTCCGCGAAAATTGACTATATCGCCCTGAACTATTACCGGACGCTATGCGCAAGCTATCTGCCTGCGGACGAGGAGCATCCGGTAGGATCCAGAGTCTTCCGCGGCAATGAGGTAGACTTTGACCAGTACGGCTACTGCCGGGACGAGAAAAACGAGAATCTGAAAGCCAGCGAATACGGTGCCCAGATTGATCCCATGGGTCTTCGGATTGTACTGAATGAGTACTATCGCAGATACCATCTGCCGCTGATCATCACCGAGAACGGTCTCGGTATGGCGGACGAGCTGACCGAGGACGGACGCGTGCATGACGATTACCGGATCGACTATCTGCGCGGTCATATCCAGGCTATTTCCGACGCCATCGACGATGGTGTGGAAATGATGGGTTACTGCCCCTGGTCCGTGATGGATCTTTTAAGCTCCCATCAGGGCTTCCGGAAGCGCTACGGCTTTATCTATATCAACCGCGATGACTTCAATCTGAAGGATCTGGGAAGAATTAAGAAAGACAGCTTTTACTGGTATCAGAATGTAATTAAGACAAACGGGGAGAGTCTGTAATACCATGCGTGTAATTAAGGTGCTGAACAATTCACTGGTGCTTGCGCTGGATGATGCGGGTAAGGAAGCCATTCTCATGGGAAAGGGAATCGGCTTCCATAAATCAATCGGCTATGAATTTCAGGAGAGCGAGATTGAGAAGGTCTTTGTACTCAAAGACAAAGAGGTCTCCCGGAATATCATCCGTCTGGCAGCGGAGACGGACAGTGTCTTCTTTGAGCTCGCCAAAGCGGTCATCGACTATGCCATTGACACTTTCCATATGAAGCTGATGGATCATATTTATCTGTCACTGACGGACCATCTTGCCTTTGCGGAAAAGCGCGTTCGGGAGGGCATTGTTCTGCAGAATTTTTACACGCTGGAGATGCGGAAATTTAACCCCAATGAGTATCAGGTGGGCGAATATGCGGTGAAGCTCATGCGGGAGCGTCTGGATCTGGAGATTCCGGTGGATGAGGCGGGCAATATCGCCTTTCATTTCATCAACGCCCAGTTCAACCACCCTTATAACAGTCAGAATCTTCTGATTAGCCGCACTCTGGACGCAGTGCTGGACATTGTGAAATATGCCTTTGGCATCACCTACAACGAGGACAGCACTTCCTATTCCCGTTATGTAACCCATGTGCGCCTGTTCGCTCAGCGTCTGGTGAGCCGCAATCAGCTGCCGGATGAGAAGAACAGTATTCTCTATGAGCAGATTCATTCCATCTGTCAAAAGGAATTTGCCTGTGTGGAGAAGATACAGATCTATGTATATGAGCAGTTTCGCCAGAAGCTGTCCAGCCAGGAAAAAATGTATCTGGCACTTCATATCCATCGGGTGCTGGAAGAGGATTAAATATTAATACGGAAAGTCAGCTCTTTATGAGCTGGCTTTTTGTGTCCCCGGGCTTTGCTTTTACGAAATCAAAGGTTGTTTTATCATGACTTCCGATTTATAATGATATTTGATTTTATTCTCGTGAAAATTTTCAGATAAAGAGGATCTGACTATGGCAACCTGGAATTCCAGAGGACTCCGGGGTTCTACCCTGGAGGATTTGATCAACCGGACCAATGAAAAATACCGGGAACAGGGACTGGCGCTGATTCAGAAGGTGCCGACCCCCATTACCCCCATTAAGATTGATAAGGAGCACCGGCACATTACCCTGGCTTATTTTGACCAGAAAAGTACCGTGGACTATATCGGAGCTGTACAGGGCATTCCCGTGTGCTTCGACGCCAAGGAATGCGATACGGACACGTTTCCGCTCCAGAATATTCATGCCCATCAGGTGGAATTTATGGGCGATTTCGAGCGTCAGGATGGCGTGTCCTTCCTGATCATTCTTTTTGCAAAGCGAAATGAACTCTATTTTCTTCCGTATAAAAGGATGAAAGAGTTCTGGGATCGGGCACAGGATGGTGGGCGCAAAAGTTTCCGTCGTAATGAACTGGATCCCGCATATGTACTGAATCCCCATGGCGGCTATCTGGTTCCTTACCTGGACGGAATTCAGAAAGTGATTGACGAATCGGGCTAAACACTTTATAATGGTAAATCAGTAAAGCGTTCAGGAGGCAGAAAGTAAGATGAAGAATCAAAATCCGCTTTTGCATACCCCGGAAGGCGTCCGGGACATCTATGGTAATGAGTTCGTACAGAAATTCGAATTGCAGCAGCTTTTGTACCGGATCCTTGCGGGCCGCGGCTATCAGGGTATTGAGACGCCGACCTTCGAGTTTTTCGACGTATTTTCCAGAGAAGTCGGTACAGTTTCCTCCCGGGAACTCTATAAATTCTTTGACAAAGAGGGCAACACCCTGGTACTCAGGCCGGATATGACGCCGTCCATCGCCCGGGCCGTGTCCAAATATTTTCACGACGAGACCCCCATCCGGCTCTGCTATATGGGCAACACCTTTATCAACTACGACAAATATCAGGGCCGCTTAAAAGAGACTACCCAGATGGGCGCAGAGCTCATGGGAGATGGCAGTGTGGCGTCTGATGTGGAGCTGCTTTCGGTGCTGATTGAAGCCCTGCAGGAGGCGGGCCTTCGGGAATTTCAGGTGAGCGTAGGCCAGGTGGAGTTCTTTAAGGCGCTGCTTCGGGAGGCCGGTATCGGCAATGCGGCGGAGGAGAGTCTGCGGAGACTTATTTCCGATAAGAACCGGTTCGGCGCGGAGGAGCTGCTGGCAAGCTATGATATTTCTGAAAAGCTGCGCGCGACCTTCCTTGAGATAGCGACACTGACCGGAGGCGAGGAGGCTTTGCAGAAAGCCAGAAGCCTGACAGACAACGCGGAGGCACTGGAGGCACTGGAGCGGCTTCAGGAGATCTACGAAGGTCTGAAGGAAAAGGATTATGAAAAGTACGTAACCTTTGACCTGAGCATGCTAAGCAAGTATAATTACTATACGGGCATTATTTTCCATGCCTATTCTTACGGCTACGGCGAGCCCATTGCCAAGGGCGGACGGTACGATAACCTGCTGTCCCATTTTGGCCGGGAGCTGCCCGCGGTTGGCTTTGCCATCGTGGTGGATCAGCTGCAGCGGGCTCTTCGAAATGACGCGGAGAAGAAGGTGAACGCCACCGCCGACGGCAAACGTTATCTGACCTTCGCGCTGACTAAGGGACGTCTGGCCAAGAAGACCCTGGAGCTTCTGGAAAAGGTGGGTATCACCTGCGAGGAAATGAAGGATCCGGACAGCCGGAAGCTGATCTTCGTCAATGAAGAGCTGGGCCTCAAATTCTTCCTGGCAAAGGGACCGGACGTCCCCACTTATGTGGAGTACGGTGCGGCGGACATCGGCGTGGTCGGCAAGGACACCCTGGTGGAAGAGGGCAGGAAGATGTATGAGGTGCTGGATCTGGGCTTTGGAAAGTGCCGTATGTGCGTCTGTGGACCGGAATCAGCCCGGGAGAAGCTGGCTCATCAGGAGCAGATCCGCGTGGCCACCAAGTACCCGGATATCGCAAAGGATTATTTCTATAATCAGAAGCATCAGACCGTGGAGATCATCAAGCTGAACGGCTCCATCGAGCTGGCGCCCATCGTGGGGCTGTCTGATGTGATCGTGGATATCGTGGAGACCGGCTCCACGCTCCGCGAGAACGGCCTTGGCGTGCTGGAAGAGGTAATGCCTCTGTCTGCCCGCATGGTGGTCAATCAGGTGAGCATGAAGATGGAATCAGAGCGGATTACCAAGCTGATTCAGGATCTGAGGGCTGCACTGTAAATCGGAGGAAGCATGCAGCAAAAGCGTTTGGACTATCTGGATATGGCAAAGGGCATTGGAATCTTTCTGGTGATCCTGGGTCATATCGAATATATACAGGAGGATACCCTGAAATGGATTTCTTCCTTTCATATGCCGCTGTTTTTCGTGGTGGGAGGAATTCTGGCACGTCTGAAGCAGGGAGAAAAGCGTTCGGTCTTCCAGTCCATTGAAAGCCGGGTGCGGGGCGTTCTGACGCCGTATCTGTCTTTCTCGCTGATGCTGCTGACCATGAATACCATCACACATTTGTTGGACAGCGAAGCCCTGTCCGGGGCAGCGCTGATAAGACAGTATGTGGATACCTTTACGGGCTACGGCGTGCATATCTTATGGTTTTTACCGGCCTATTTTATCGCGGGCACGCTGTTCGCGGTGCTGACGGGAGCCTGTAAGGAATGGCAGAGAAATTTTCTGGTTGTGCTGCTGGCCGCCGGCGCTTACGGCATTTCTGCCGGGCTTGGGCTTGACCGGTATGTGACCTGGGAATGTACCTTAAGCGGATATCTGGGTTATGATATTCTAATTACAGTGTTGCGTGGAATTCTGGCTATGCCGTTTCTGGTGATGGGCTGGTACATGACGAGGCTTCCCAAGGGCTGGCCTGCGCTGCTGCTGATTCCCGGAAGTCTGCTGGCGCTGCGGGCTCCGGTGTTTGATCTGCATTACCTGTATGTACATCCGGTGCATTACCTGAATGCGTTTCTGTGCTGCGCCGGGCTCATCGCCCTGGTGAAGGTATTGCCGGTGAGCCGCGTGTTATCCTGGCTTGGGCGGAATTCGTTAGTCATTATGTGTACACACGCCACCTTTTTGGTGGTATACTATGTGTCACTGGGAATGTTTTTTGTAAAAAAATGGATACCAATGTCCCAGCCTGCGTTTAATCTGGGCGTTGCCATATTGGTCTGTGCCGCGGAGATTCCGATTGTCTGGATTTTTAACCGTTGGTTCAGACGTCTCATTGGGAGGTCATCAAAATGAAAGTCGTTACATTGGATGAAAACAGCAAACAGAATCTGCTGGATGAATTGTTGAAGAGAAGCCCCAATCATTACGGGGAGTTTACCGAGCGGGTAAACTCCATCATCGAAGATGTAAAAAAGAATAAAGACGCGGCTCTGTTTTCTTATACGGAGCGCTTCGACGGCGCGAAGCTGAATGCTTCCACCATCCGTGTCACAAAAGAGGAGATTGAGGAGGCTTACCGTGAGGTAGATCCGAAGCTTCTGGAGGTCATCAAAAAAGCCCTGGTCAATATCCGCGGCTACCACGAAAAGCAGCGCCGTTACAGCTGGTTCGACAGCAAGCCGGACGGCACCCTGCTTGGTCAGAAAATCGGGCCGATAGCTTCCTGTGGCGTCTATGTGCCAGGCGGCAAGGCAGTCTATCCATCCTCCGTTCTGATGAACGTGGCTCCGGCCAAGGTGGCTGGCGTAGAGCGCATCGTCATGACCACACCGCCCGGAAAGGACGGCAAGGTATCTCCGAACACCCTGGTGGCTGCCTGCGAGGCGGGCGTGGATGAAATCTACAAGGTAGGCGGAGCCCAGGCCATCGCGGCGCTGGCTTTCGGTACTGAGAGTGTGCCGAAGGTAGACAAGATCGTAGGTCCCGGCAATATCTATGTGGCTCTGGCAAAGAAGGCCGTATATGGCTACGTAAGTATTGATTCCATCGCAGGTCCCAGTGAGATTCTGGTACTTGCTGATGAGACCGCCAATCCCCGCTATGTGGCAGCCGATCTGCTTTCCCAGGCGGAGCACGATGAGATGGCTTCCGCGATTCTGGTAACCACCAGCAGGGAGCTGGCGGACAAGGTTCAGGTGGAGATCGAGGGCTTTGTGCAAAAGCTGTCCAGGAAAGCGATTTTGGAGAAGTCTCTGGAAAATTATGGATATATCTTGATCGCGGAGAATCTGGATGAGGCCATCGCGGCGGCCAATGAGATCGCCAGCGAGCATCTGGAGATTGTGACCAAGGATCCCTTCCAGGTGATGACCAAGATCAAAAACGCGGGCGCGATTTTCATCGGCGAGAATTCCAGCGAGCCGTTGGGCGATTATTTTGCGGGACCGAACCACATCCTGCCGACCAATGGTACAGCGAAGTTCTTCTCCCCGCTGAGTGTGGACGATTTTATTAAGAAATCCAGTATTGTCTATTATTCCAGAGAGGCTCTGGAGGCGGTACATGAGGATATCGAGACCTTTGCGAAAGCAGAGCAGCTGACCGCCCATGCCAACTCCATTGCCGTACGGTTTGAGAAGAAGGAGGACTAACCTATGGAACGAATTGCAAGTCTTTCCAGAACCACGAAAGAAACAGATATCGCCATCACCCTGAATCTGGACGGCAGTGGCAAAGGGGATATCTCCACGGGTATCGGCTTTTTTGACCATATGCTGAACGGCTTTTCCAGGCACGGGCTCTTTGACCTGACCTGCCAGGTGAAGGGCGATCTGGAGGTGGACTGCCACCATACCATCGAGGACACCGGCATTGTGCTGGGGCAGGTGATTCGTGAGGCCGTGGGAGATAAAAAGGGCATTGTCCGCTACGGCACCTGCATTCTGCCCATGGATGAGTCCCTGGTGCTCTGTTCCCTGGATCTGTCAGGCAGACCCTATTACGTCTCCGACGTGGAATTCCCTACGGAAAGAGTAGGAGAAATGGATACCCAGATGGTGAAGGAGTTCTTCTACGCCATTTCCTATAGCGCCGGTATGAACCTGCATTTCAAGATGCTGTCCGGCGGCAACAGCCACCATATGGTCGAGGGCATGTTCAAGGCCTTTGCCAAGGCTCTCGACATGGCGACCACACAGGATCCGAGAATTACAGACGTATTATCTACGAAAGGAAGTCTTTGATATGAGTGAAAAAAATATCGCAGTGATTCGGCTTCTGGCCGGAAAGGTGCAGGGAGAGGGCGCGGACAAGGAAGCGGCTGTCCTTGCAAGATATTACAGCGACAATGGAGCCGACGAAATTCTGGTCTTTGACCTGTCCGACGGGGATGTGGATCACGATCTGTCCATCGGCGCGTTGAAAGAAATCTGCCGCGCCGTGGAGGTTCCGGTGAAGGCCGGCGGCAGAATCAAGCGGCTGGAGGATGTAAAGAAGATTCTCTATGCGGGCTGTGAGAAAGCCATTTTAAACTATGGCCGTCAGGAGAATATCGATCTGACTGAAGAGGCATCCAAGCGCTTTGGCAAAGAAAAGATTGCAGCCTGTGTGGACAGCTCTGATGTGGTCAGCGCCCCTGCGGCTCTGATCGAGGAGTATGTGAGCGAGCTGATTTATCTGAATGAGCTCGTACCCTTCGTGGAGAAAATCCGCCCCTTAAGCTGCAATATGGAATGGTCCGAGTTCAAGCTTGGCCCGGATGGCCTGGTTCCGGTGGTGGTACAGGATTACCGTACCGACGAGGTACTGATGGTAGCCTATATGAACGAAGAAGCCTTCCATAAAACCATCGAGACCGGCAAGATGACCTACTGGAGCAGAAGCCGCGGCGAACTCTGGGTGAAGGGTCTTACCAGCGGCCATTACCAGTATGTGAAGGAGCTGGTGGTGGATTGCGACTGCGACACGATTCTGGCCAAGGTATCCCAG
>CAKROP010000020.1 GCA_934373375.1 uncultured Anaerosacchariphilus sp. | reverse complement strand
GTCTGCCCCGCCTGATCTGATCAGCCAGCTCCAACGCCTCTCCCGGCGTCAGTTCCTTCTTTTCCGTATCCTCGATGATTTTCACATCCAGTACTTCTTCCGGCTGTTCCGAATGCTTTTCCTCCGGCAGCGGTTCAATCGGATCGGCGGAAATGAAGTAAGCGTAGCCCTCTTCCTTTGGCTCCTCATGGGGCGCTACCCGCACCGTATACGGAAGCAGATACTCTCCGGCCTCGGCTACGATACAAAATTCGCCCTCAATCTCCTCGCCGCCCCAGAGACCCTGCCCGTCAAAGCTGTAACCGATGCGCGCGGTCCGGGCAGAAAAGCTGGGATGTTCCACCTGCATCCGCCAGGAGGAAGCATAGACGATGCCTTTGATCTGCCGATCTGCGGTCACGGTGAAGCTGCCCTCCGCCTTTTCCCCCGGCCTGCAATTCAGGGTGATCAGGGATTCGGACAGACTCATCTTCGGCTTTTCGTATTCTATCTTTCCTGCTGCGATTCGTTCCAGCTTCGCCCGCATAGGTATTCGCTCCTTCCGCCGCCTGCGCGGCTTTCCAAGTTTTGATTGCATTTTTCTGAAATCCAGTTATAATCAGTATAGCATTATTTGTCAGAAAGCACAAGGAAAGAGGAATTCGAAATGATTAAGCATAAAGACCATTTTCATGGAAGTGATCTGGAGAAGATTGAAGAAGTTTACGGCATCAAAAAGGAAGATATCACCAGTTTCAGCGCCAATGTGAATCCGCTCGGCATCTCTCCGAAGCTGCGCTCCTCGCTGATTGATCATATTGACGCGATTACCTCTTATCCGGATCGGGAGTATACATCCTTACGCCGCCGGATCGGGACTTATGTGGGCGCGCCCGCCGAGAATATTCTGGTGGGAAATGGCTCCACGGAGCTGATTTCGCTGTTTATCCAGATGGAGCATCCGAAAAAGGCACTGATTCTGGGACCCACTTATTCCGAATACGAACGGGAGATTTCCCTGGGCGGCGGTACATCTCTTTATTTTCCGCTTAAAGAGGAAGATGATTTTGTTCTGCAGCCGGAAGCATTCAGGGCGGCGCTCAATGAGAGTATTGATCTGCTGGTAATCTGTAATCCCAACAATCCCACTTCTACGGCGATTTCCCAGGATTCCATGCGGAAGATTCTGGATGAGTGTAAGCGGTATGACATCTTTGTGATGGTGGATGAGACTTATGTGGAGTTCGCGCCGGATGCGGCGGCGGTGGATTCGATTCCGCTGACTCATTTTTACAATAATCTGGTGGTACTGCGGGGTGTATCCAAGTTTTTCGCTTCACCGGGACTCAGGCTCGGGTATGCGGTGACGGGGAATGCGGATCTGTTGAAGTATATCAATACCCACAAGAATCCCTGGACCATTAACAGTCTGGCGGCGGTGGCCGGGGAGCTGATGTTCTCGGATGAGGAGTATATCCGTGAGACACGGGAGCTGATCAATCGTGAACGGACACGGTGTTATGAGGAAATGAAGGGCTGGGGCACGGTGAAGGTGTATAAGCCTACGGCGAATTTTATGCTGGTGAAGATCCTCAAGGAGGGCGTGGACGCGGATGTGTTGTTTGAGCATGCCATTAAGCGGGGACTTATGATTCGGAATTGCTCGACGTTTCCGTTTTTGGATGAGAGGTTTTTCCGGTTTTGCTTTATGAGTCCGGAGAAGAATACGGAGTTGTTGGAATGCTTGCGTGAGTTGCTTTAAGACGGACGAAAAAGAACGGGCAGGGGAAATTCTTCTGGTGTGTTCGGACGTTTCACGGACAGGCGTCTGTCTGGCTCGGACTATAAAGTCCGCTCCAGGCAGACACCAGTGCGCGAAAAGCCGGACACACGCTTAGAAGAGTTTCCCCTGCCCGTTCTTTTTCTGTCTTGACAGGGAACGTCTCGCTCTCCCGGATGGGAGTGGGGACGGACGCATTTGCGCGGAGCGCTCTGCTGTGTGCTCAGTTAGTCTCCGAAGTATTTGGTGTAGATCGTCATGAAGTTGGGGGCGGCTTCGCCGCTATAGTCAGCGAAGTGGACTTTGCTCCATTTATGCCGGTTGAACTCGGATGGGGTGTCGGCCATCAATGTTTCATAGGCTTCTGTGAATTCTTCGTCGCGGCGTTTTTCTACCATGGTAATTTTGTTGGCTTCGGTGGCGTCGCGGTCGAAGTTGTTGACGCATTTCAGGATATAGTAGCCGTCGGTGGTTTCGATGACGTCGCTTATCTGATCGTTTTCCAGGGAGAAGGCTGCTTCTTCGTAGGCTGCTTCTTTTTCACCCCGGCCTAAGGTTACGGTGGTCTGGCTGTCTCTATTATAAGCGGCGGCTACGGTACCGAAATCTTTGCCTTCGTCCAGGCGGGCTTTGACGCTTTCGGCGTTATCCAGACTGTCCAGGCGGATCTGCTGGATGGTGATGATGCGGGCTTCGTCGTCGCTGACTTCCGTGTTCACGTCTTTGGTGATCTCGGTGTAGACTTTTTTCGATAATACATGGGCGGTGTAGAGGTCTTCTACGTCGCTTTTTTCGACTTTCATGTATTTTTTCTGTTCATCGGTCAGAGCGCTGTAATATTCTTCGGCTGCCCGGCTGATTTTTTCTTTTTCGGCATCGCTTAAGGTGACATTGTTTTCTTTAGCCAGCAGGGTTACGGCTTTGATAGAGGCCAACTGGGCAACAATGGTATCTTTTACATATTCTTCCAGCGTTACGCCGCCAAAGTCGTGCTCCCACATTTCCACACCATAGGCATTTTCATACTGCTGCTTGTAGTCCATGACGTAAATCATGGCTTCGGGCAGGGTGCAGACGCTTTTGCCCACTTTAAAGAGCTGATCGCCGGTCAGACCGGTGGTCAGTACAATTTTTGTATTGCTCAATGTACCGCAGCCGGTCAGGCTGCCCGCCAGTACGATGGCCGCAAGCAGGGCCGCCGCCCCCCGTCTGATGGTTTTTATCATTGTTTTTTATCCCTCCACAATCAGGTAGGTGCCGTCATCCAGGGCGAAGACCTCCGCGGTTTCTTCTACTTCTTCGTCGCTCATGCCGCTGACGTCCATACCGCTTTCTTCCAGATATTCGCGGACGTCTTCCAGGCTGTCTACGACCACTGCCATGCAGTCCTCCAGAAATTCTTCCGCCTCTTCCAGATTCTCCGCCACGGGTTCATCAAAAAGCTGACCCTGGTTCTTCAGAAATGTTTTCAGACATTCTTCTGTATATTCGTTCATTGTGTGCTCTCCTTTTTGTTTGTATTCTATCTTACAACAGAGTGCGGAGTACTTTCAGTACGCCGTCGTTGACATTGGTATCTGCGATGTGTTTTGCCGCTTTTTTGACCGGCTCGGCCGCATTTCCCACGGCGTAACTCTCGGTGGCCGCCGCCAGCATTTCCAGATCGTTTAAGTTATCGCCGAAGACCATGGTTTCATCCGGGCTGATTTTCAGGATGCTCTGGATGCCGCGGATGGCGTGTCCCTTGTTGGATTCTTTGTTCATGAAGTCCAGCCAGATGTCTCCGGCTATGGTGCAGTGCAGACGTTCGGACCAGCGCGGCACCATGTATTCGACCACTTTCTGGATATCGGTTTTCCGATAGATGGCTACCTTGTTAATGCGGCGTTCTACGGCCAGCGCGTCCTCCACTACGGTGATTTTGCTCCGGTAGCCCAGACGGACCAGATCCAAAAATTCCGGATCGCTGCTTTCTGTATAGAAGCCCTCGTTGGCGTCGATGGTGAAGCTGGCTCCCGGTATCTTCCGCACTTCTTCGACCCATTCGCAGACGTCCTTCCATTCGATGAGCTCCTCGGACATGGTATAGCCCCGGCAGCATACGTAGGCGCCATTTTCTGTCACAAAGATAATATCGTCTTTGACCGGCGCGAACAGCTTGGAGATACTGGAATAATGTCTTCCGCTGGCCGCCGCGAAGAGGATATCCTTTTCTTTCAGTTTTCGAATGACATCGAAGATCTCCGGATTGATTTCCGCTGTTCCCTCAGGAAGCAGGGTTCCGTCAATATCGCTGCATATTAGTTTAATCATGTATCTGTCCACCCTTTCTGTAGATCCTGGCAATTTCATCCGCCTGTCCCGCGATGGCGTCCGAACCGTTCTCCCGCAGCTCCCGCTCCTCACGGAAGCCCCAGAGCACGCCCACTGTGTACATGCCGGCTGCGGTTCCGGTCTTCATGTCTGTGCTGGTATCGCCCAGATACATACACTCCTCCGGCTTTACGCCGAGCTGCTCCGCGATGTAGAGAGCGCCTGCCGGATCGGGTTTTCTCGGGAACGCCCCGGACTGTCCCTGCACCCAGTCAAACAGCCCCTCCTCCGGAAATACGGTACGGATGACGTCTTTGGTGTTGGCGTCCGGTTTATTGGACAGAACGGCGAGCTTCGCGCCCTGTTTTTTCAGCTCCTTCAAGGCCTCCACGATGCCCGGATAAGGCTTTACGTTATGGAGGCAGCCTTCTTTGAAATATTCCATGTAGCGTTCCCGCACCCGTTCAAAGTTCTCACACGCCTCGTCGCCGCCGAAGCGGAGCAGCCGCTGAATCAGGACGTCTACGCCGTCTCCCACAAAAATCTTATACTGCTCTGCCGTGGCCTCTTTCATTCCGAAATCCCTGAGAGCCTTATTGGCGCTCCAGGCAATGGACTCCACACTGTCACAGAGGGTACCGTCCAGATCAAAAATACATGCTTTAAAGCTCATAATATTCCTCCTCTTCCGGCTTCCGCAAATCCACGCCCTTTTTCAGAAGCTCCTGATAAAACCGGGCCGCCGGAAAGCCAACGACCGTGGTGTATTCTCCCTGTATTCCGCGGATATAGGGCATACAGCCGCCCTGTATGGCATAAGCTCCCGCCTTGTCCATGGGCTCGCCGGTCTCAATATAATCGTGAATCCAGGCGTCCGTCATGGGATACATGGATACCTTTGTTCCTTCCGCGAAATGCGCCAACGGCTCGCCGGTCACGGTATCGATCACTGCCACGCCTGTATACACCATATGGGACGCCCCCTGCAGCTCCTTCAGCATCCGAAACGCCTCTTCCTTATCATGGGGCTTTCCCAGAATTTTATTTCCACTGGCCACTACCGTATCGGATCCGATGACCAGCGCGGGCTCTCCTGTCTTGTCCGCCACTTCCCGGGCCTTCTGTAATGCCAGGGCTTTTACTGCCTCTACCGGGTCCGACGTCTCCAGTTTTTCTTCTCCGCAGGCCGGATGCACCTGAAAGCTCAGACCCATATCGCTCAGAATCTCCCTGCGCCTCGGTGACGCGGAAGCCAGTATCAGTTTTCTTTTTTCCAATTTTTTACTCCTCTTTTCCGCTATGCCAGCTTTTTTACCGGCATACCGCTTCTATTAGAGTAATATATATTTTTTAGATTGACAATAAATTTTTAATATTTTTTCGCTTTTCTTTTTCCCGGTTTCGTATTACAATAAAGTAAATTTACAAGGAGGGACTGTATCATGAAGAAAATAGCAAAGATTTTTGGAGCAATCGCCGCAGTCGGAGCTGCCGTTGCAGGAGGAGTGGCGCTGTATAAAAAATTCATTTCCCCGAACGAGGATTTCGACGATCTGGAGGATGAGCTGGAGGAAGAATTCGAGGACGAGGAGCTGGACGCCGAGCCTTCGAAGACTGCTGACAGAAGCTATGTGTCCCTGACACCTTCTGAGGAATCCACCGCAAAAGAAGAGGACGAAGAAGAAGAGACTGCTAAAGCCCCAGAGAGCGAAGACACTCCCGCTGCGGAAGAGGCTGCAGAAGCAGAAGAAAAAGAGATATAAAAAATTCCCGGCCGGAAGCTGCGTCCTGTCGGGAATTTTTTATATCTCTTTCTCTGCCTTTTCCTTCGCTTCCTCCCGAAGCTCCTTTTCCACTTCTGCCTGTTCCTTCTTCTGCTCCCGCAGCATCCGCCGGTAATAAGACACCCGCCGGAACTGATCCTCGAAGTAAGAATTGATCTCCGCGCCAATCAGAATGATATACATACAAAAATACAGCCACAGCATCACCAGCACGATGGTGGTCAGACTGCCATACATATTGATCAGACCCGGAGAATATTCCACATAAAGGGAAAATCCGATAGAAAATACGTACCAGCACACCGCCGCGAAAGCCGCGCCCGGAGCCTGCCGGATGAGCCGCACCTTCCGGTTCGGCACAAAACGGTACAGCACCATAAAGAGTACCGCCAGGATCCCGACGGACACCATGCCTTTCATTTTCAGGATAATCTCCGTCACATAGGTCAGAATCGGAATGTATTCCACCGCCATCTCGTGCAGGGAATTGCCAAAGACCAGAACCACCAGGGACAGGATAATCGCCACCACAAAAACCACCGTATATAACGCGGACTGCAGCCGCAGAATGATATAATTTCTACGCTCCTCCACATTGTAAATCATATTCATCCCCTGTATCAGACCCATGAAGCCCTTACCTGCGGACCAGGCTGTCATGATCGCGGACAGAGAAATGGTAACTGCCGTCTTGCTGTATACCTCGTCTATAATTCCCAGCACGAACGAATCCATGCTGGGGGGAAAAATCATCTGCGCCGCTTTATAGATATCCGCAGGCGTCAGGGAGGTATACTGTACCAGCGTCACCAAAAGGATGATAAACGGGAAAAAGGACAGCATAATAAAGTATGCAGTCTGCGCTGCATACGCCCCCACACAGTCCTCCTGCATGGCATTCAAAAAGCCCATGATTAACTTTATGCATTTTTTCACAAACTTCATGATTCCCCCGTCATATTCTCGAATCTTTTAACCGTATTTTATATATTATCACATCTCCCTGATATCCGTCAATTCCACATCTGTGTAGAAAAAATGCAGGATTTCTACGTAGCCTTTTCCCTGCTTCGCCATACCGTTGGCACCGTTTTGGCTTAAGCCCACGCCATGACCATAGCCGCCGCCTGTGAACCGCCAGCCGGACAGCTCGCCCTTTTCATCAAACAGAGGCGTAATCCTCATGCAGGCGCTGGGCAGCAGCATGCCGCCCTCCACCCTGCTTCCGTCCCTTCGCCGGATGCTTCCGCCCTGTACATTCAGAAGGGCCCGGGCGTTGTACTCGGTGCTGACCTCGATGGTATGACGGCTGCCGCGAATCTGAAGCTTTGTGACAGCTCCGCCCACGTTTCTCTCCAGCACATCGATGCCCCGGATCCGCCCGATGGTTTTGATGGTACGGCTTTCCAGACGACTTCCCAGGCGGGTCAGAACCGCGTTCGGATTGGCCGCGATACGCCCTGCCAACGCCTGATTCAAATTTTCCGAGAGTGTCTTGTTGTCGATCTCCGTCTCCCAGCGGTACCAGCTGATATCCGCGTCATAGCCGTCCGGGTGATCCGCCTCAAGAAATGCGTTAAATTCTTCTTCCTTACTTAAATCTACCGCTTCCCCGGCTGCGTCCACGGTCTTTCCGGCCAGGTAGGGTGTCGCTGTCTGATCGCCGTCCCACCAGACCTCCTGATTGCCGGTTGCGCCGCAGGATGTGGAAAAATAGTATGCCGTAATCGGACTGCCCTGACAGGTCAGAATCTGCCCGACGGTCTCTGCCACCGCACGATCTGTGCTGGCGGTCCGGCCCGTGTTGCCGTAGACCTGGAAGCTGACACTGTCGTCCACATGAGCCTCGCAGTCCGGGTAGGCGTATGTGGAAAGCTCCTGATACGCATAGGTCCGGGCGCAGACCGCCTGGGCCTTGAGGGCTTCCATATGATAGCCGGATGGCATCTCACTGGGCACCACATAGGCCAGATACGTCTCCAGGGGCACCTCATTGACCAGATAAAAGCCCTCGTCCGCAGGCCAGATTTCCAACGCGCCCCCGTAAACGGGATGACCGGCATTTCTGGTCAGTGAAGCCACCCGGATGCCTGCCTCTGCCGCCTGAGTCCGCAGACAACGCGGCCTGCCGTCCAGCGGTTCTCCGTTTAAATACAGCACGCCATCCTCCCCTGTCAGCTCCAGACGGTTTCCTTCCTCTATCGTTTCACCGGTATCCCGATCCGTCAGGACCAGATCGCTTCCGTTTTCTGAGATAAACGTTGCTTTTTCATGCAGCAATCCGGCGAAGCCGTCCGTTTTTAAAAGGACACGGATACTGCCGGTAAAAGGCAGCAGTTCCGGCTCCGGCTCTTCTGTCTCGGACTCACGCGCCCCGGGCGCTTCTTCCGTTTCCTTCCTGTCCGAAAATTCCATCTCTGTCTTATCCGCCACGCTGCCATATTTCAGGCTCAGTATCACGCCTAAAATCAGAATTCCCAATGTCAGAATTCCCAGTTTTATCTTCCGGAGCTTCTTTCCTTCCATCCGCGTTTTCCCTCCGAGCGCAAAAGAAAAGACAGCCGTCTCCGACTGCCCTTATCTTTCTTGTAAACCCAAAGTGCCGTTTCCGCGATTTTGACGCCTAGCTAATGCTAGGTGGGTAACCTCAACTGCCTTTCTGCCTTCCACTGCACAATCGGAGGCCTGACATCCGGACAGAAATGTTGGAATCCCATGAACGTAAATGTAGGTTCAAAATAGCGGGTTCACGCACACCCCAGGAATTCATTCCGTTTCACTTATAAGTTACTCAATTCATGAAATTATTATACTGCAAATGATACTATTTGGCAACAGAAAAAATTATTACGGTTCACTTTGTTCTCAGTAATACACCTCGCGGAATAATGGCTATGAATGGTTAGCAAAAAGCTTACTTACCGCTTTTTTGTAAATCACAAAGGCCGCTGCCGCAGTTACCCACTCAGTAAGCCAGAAGCCATTCCAGACGCCAGCCGCGCCCAGGAAACGGCTCAGCACAAAGCCTGCCGGAACCAACAGAACCAGGTAACGAAGCAGTGAAATCACCAGGGACTGTACGCCCTGACCCAGTCCCTCCAGGACGCCGCCGGAGATAATGGATACGGAAGAAACCAGAAAACCGGCGGAAATCAGTCTGAGCGCCTGGGCTCCCATTTCCACGGTTGACGCATTTTTGGTAAAAAGGCCGAAGAGTTCCTCCGGGAACATCAGGCAAATCACCGTTCCGAAGGCCATGATGACCGCCGCCAGTGTCAGCGCCGTCCGGTAAATTTTCCGCACCCGCTGCTCCTCTCCGGCGCCGTAGTTATAACCCACTAACGGGCGGATGCCCTGCACGATGCCATTTGCGGTCAGATACAGGAAGGTCTGTAGTTTATAATATACGCCCAGCACCAGCACATAGACGTCTGAAAATCCGGCAAGAACCGCGTTTAACGCGGAAATTGTCAGAGATGGTACCGCAAGATTCAGGGTGGCCGGAATACCCACGCTATAGATATGGCTCAGCACATCCTTTTCAAGGCTCAGGGCTTTTCTGGTGATTCGCACCGGAATCGGGCGTACAACATAAATGATCAGATACACAGCCACACTGACGGTCTGTCCGATGCCCGTCGCCAGAGCCGCGCCCTCGATACCCATAGCCGGAAAGGGTCCAACGCCGAAGATCAGCAGCGGATCCAGAATAATATTGCTGATACAGCCTGCCATGAGGCTTACCATGGACACCTTCATCCTTCCTACTGCCTGAAAGATTTTCTCAAAGCTCAGGCTAAAGGAAATCATCACCGCAAAGGCAAAAACGATGCGGGAATACCGCAGCGCATAGTCGATAACCCCTGTATCCTTCGAATACAACCGCAGGAAGCCCGGCATCACCAGCAGACAGATGATCATCAGAATCAGGCTCTGAACCGCATTGATGAAAAAGCCGACAGAGGCCGCCCGATCCGCCTGCTCCTTTCGCTGCGCCCCCAGATAAAAGGCAATGGTGGCGTTGATGCCGACGCCAAAGCCGATGGTAATCGCATTGATCAGATTTTGAATCGGATAGACCAGGGACAGGGCCGTCATGGCCTCCTCGCTGATGCTGGCTACAAAATAGCTGTCCACGATATTGTACAGGGAATTGACCAGCATGGAAAGCACCATGGGCAGGGACATCGAAAGCACCAGACCCAGAATCGGTTTCTCTTTCATGAAAGTATCGTTCATTTCGTATCTCCTCTTATTTTCCCGCATAAAAATACCACACAGATATGATCTCTCATATCTGTGTGGCGAAAAGCAGAATCACTCCGGAAAAATCCACTTCCCTTTCGGGTTTTAATGGAGTCATTCTAACATGTTCTTTTTTTACTGTCAATCCCTTTGTATAAATTAGAGCTGCGGACCTGCTGCAACCAGTGCCTTGCCGTCTGCGTTGCTCTCATATTTTGCAAAGTTCTTAACGAAACGCTGTGCCAGATCCTTAGCCTTTGCATCCCACTCTGCAGCATCTGCGTATGTATCACGCGGATCCAGAATGCCTGCGTCAACTCCCGGAAGAGCTGTCGGTACCTCAAAGTTGAAGTACGGAATGGTCTTGGTCTCTGCGTTCAGAATATCGCCGTTCAGGATAGCGTCGATGATTCCACGGGTATCCTTGATGGAGATACGCTTGCCTGTGCCGTTCCATCCTGTGTTTACAAGGTATGCCTTAGCGCCGCTCTTCTTCATCTTCTTAACCAGCTCATGAGCGTACTTGGTCGGATGCAGCTCCAGGAATGCCTGGCCGAAGCATGCGGAGAAGGTCGGTGTCGGCTCTGTGATTCCACGCTCGGTTCCTGCAAGCTTTGCAGTGAATCCGGACAGGAAGTAGTACTCAGTCTGCTCCGGTGTCAGAACGGATACCGGCGGAAGTACGCCGAATGCGTCTGCGGACAGGAAGATAACGTTCTTAGCGTCCGGACCGGAAGAAATAACATTTACATTCTGCGCGATCTTCTCGATGTGATTAATCGGGTAAGATACACGTGTATTCTCTGTTACACTCTTATCTGCGAAGTCAACCTTGCCGTCCTTGTCCAGAGTTACGTTCTCCAGAAGAGCGTTTCTCTTGATGGCATTGTAGATGTCCGGCTCAGACTCTTTGTCCAGGTTGATAACCTTTGCATAGCAGCCGCCCTCGAAGTTGAATACGCCGTTGTCGTCCCAGCCGTGCTCGTCATCACCGATCAGAAGACGCTTCGGGTCGGTAGACAGCGTTGTCTTGCCTGTTCCGGAAAGACCGAAGAAGATAGCGGTGTTCTTTCCTTCCATATCTGTGTTTGCGGAGCAGTGCATGGAAGCGATGCCCTTCAGCGGCAGATAGTAGTTCATCATGGAGAACATACCCTTCTTCATCTCTCCGCCGTACCAGGTGTTAACGATAACCTGCTCGCGGCTGGTGATGTTGAACATAACAGCGGTCTCAGAGTTCAGACCCAGCTCCTTGTAGTTCTCTACCTTTGCCTTGGATGCGTTGTATACAACGAAGTCCGGCTCAAAGTTCTCAAGCTCTTCTGCTGTCGGCTGAATAAACATATTGGTTACGAAATGAGCCTGCCAAGCTACCTCTACGATGAAACGGATAGCCATGCGTGTGTCCTTGTTTGCGCCGCAGAATGCGTCTACTACGTACAGCTTCTTATCGGACAGCTCTTTCTTTGCGATATCCTTTACTGCAGCCCATGCTTCCTGAGTTGCCGGATGGTTATCGTTCGGATACTCCTCGGATGTCCACCATACGGTGTCCTTGGAATTCTCATCCATAACGATGAATTTGTCTTTGGGGGAACGTCCGGTATAAATACCTGTCATAACGTTCACTGCGCCAAGCTCGCTCTCCTGGCCCTTTTCAAAGCCTTCCAGACCTGACTTTGTCTCCTCTTCGAAAAGCATCTCGTAAGAAGGATTGTGTACGATCTCTGTGGTACCTGTGATACCATACTGAGTTAAATCAATCTTTGCCATCTTTCACTCGACCTCTTTCTTTGTATTATATGTGTCAACTAAAGGGCCACTCTGCATGTAGCTGCCATCCTGCATACAGGGCCTACCCGCCCACGCCACTTATTATCACATCTTGTGAAAAAAAAGTCAAGGAAAAGTACTTAAAATAATACAATTTATTTCGCCAGAATTCTCATTTGTTACTAATTTCTTAAAAATCTGTAAATTTTCTGTTTTTCGCATGATTTTCTGTCCGCTTTATGATATGATAACTCCAATACGCGGCGGAACAATGTCTGTGCAAAGTAATTCAATGAATACTCTTTCATATCCGTCCGGCAGACTTATCTGAACATCGCAAATCACCCGTTATCAACAGAACACCTGTTATATTTTAGAAAGGAGCTTTTGCCTATGCAGATCAATTCATATTCCGAAATTACACCCGAAATTCTGGATCTCTCCCGCTTAAGCGAGAAAACCAGCCAGATTAACACAGAGCTTTATAAAAAATACGATGTAAAACGCGGACTGCGCGACATCAGCGGTCAGGGCGTGCTGGCCGGTCTCACGGAGATCGGCGAGATTCATGCCTACGATATGGTGGACGGTAAGCTGGTTCCCTGCGATGGAAAGCTGTTCTACCGGGGCATGGATATCGAGGAGCTGGTGCGTGGCTTCGTATCGGAAGGCCGCTTCGGCTTCGAGGAAATCACCTATCTGCTGCTCTTTGGGGAACTGCCGAATACAGACGAGCTCTCTTCCTTCCGGGAGCTTCTGGGCTCCTACCGTTCCCTGCCCACCCATTTTGTCCGGGATATCATTATGAAAGCTCCCAGCAAGGATATGATGAACACCCTGGCAAGAAGCGTCCTGACCCTGTACTCCTACGACAACCGTGGCGACGACATCTCCATTCCCAACGTACTCCGCCAGTCCCTGCAGCTCATCGCCCTGTTCCCGATGCTCTCGGTCTATGGCTATCAGGCTTACGCCCATTACCACGATGGCAAGAGCCTCTACATCCACCCACCGAAGCCGGAGCTGTCTACAGCGGAGAATATTCTTTACACCCTGCGTCCCGACAGCAAGTACACAGACTTCGAGGCCAAGATTCTCGACATCGCCCTGGTGCTTCATATGGAGCACGGCGGCGGTAATAACTCTTCCTTCACCACCCATGTGGTCTCTTCCTCCGGTACAGACACCTACTCCTCGGTGGCTGCCTCTCTGGGCTCCTTAAAGGGTCCCCGCCACGGCGGCGCCAATATCAAGGTGGTGCGGATGTTCGAGGATATGAAGCAGCAGGTGAAGGACTGGAACAGTGAGGAGGAAGTGGGCGCATACCTGCGGGCTCTGCTCCACAAGGAGGCCTTTGACCACGCGGGTCTCATCTATGGTATGGGTCATGCGGTCTATTCCCTCTCCGACCCCCGTGCAAATATCTTTAAATCTTTCGTCGAGCGCCTTTCCGTGGAAAAGGGACGGGAAGAGGAATTCGCCCTTTATTCCATGGTGGAACGCCTGGCTCCCCAGATCATCGGCGAGGAACGTAAAATCTACAAAGGCGTCAGCGCCAATGTGGACTTCTACAGCGGTTTTGTATACAGCATGCTGGATCTTCCCCTGGAGCTCTACACCCCGATCTTCGCCATGGCCCGTATCGTGGGCTGGAGCGCCCACCGCATCGAGGAGCTGGCCAACAACGGCAAGATCATCCGTCCGGCATATAAGAGCGTGGCCGAGCGGCAGGAGTATGTGAAGCTCGCTGAGCGGTAATCCGCTTTCTTCCGAAAATGATACAGCCTTCGGCGGTCAGATTTCTGTGTTTCTGATCCGAAGGCTGTTTTTCATATAAAAATCCCGGCAGCTTTTTCATTCTGCCGGGATCCTCACACATTTTTACCAGAACTTTTCGGTTCCTTTCCGTGCCATCAGCGCGAACCAGATCAGAACCAGTAGAAATACAAACATCATTACATTGTAAAGCATAGAGGGAAGCGGCGTCACATAGCTGTTGACCAGCCCCATACCGCCGTAAATCAAAGCGCTTACTCCAAACACTACCATCTTCGGTGCTATATAAGCCTTGTACCCTTCCAAATCCTTACATTTTTTTAATTCAATGTCCTTACTCATCAGGACTTCCTGCTTAATTTCACCTTTTTTTATCATGAGAATCCAGGCATACAGCATATAGACGCCGGCTCCCACAAAAATAATATCCAGAAAGCTCCATATATTATCCATGTTCTTACCTTTGGCTGCCCTCTCTCCCGGGGACAGCGCTTCCTTTTCTTTTCGTAATCTTACATACCGAGAAACGCCTTCACAGCCGTCTTCATCTCCGGTACCTCCACTACGGTATCATGCAGAACCGGCGCCGTGCGAATCTCTTCTACAGCCTTCGGAACCTCCACGCCGGACAGCTTCGACAGCTCATCCGCCAGAGCAAAATCATCCCTGCCTGCACAGTCCACGCCCATCGCTTCCAGAACGCTTCTTGTGAACTTGAAGGGGCTTGCGGTAGACGCGATCACAGATTTTGTCCGGTCTCCTGTCTCTGCCTGATACTTCTTATATACACAGTCCGCTACCGCCGTATGCGT
>CAKROP010000019.1 GCA_934373375.1 uncultured Anaerosacchariphilus sp. | reverse complement strand
CCATCAAGACCATCATTGCGTCCCTGCATGAGTTCAACCCGATGATGGGCCACCGCGGCTGCCGTCTGGCTGTTACCTATCCGGAGATCGCGAAGATGCAGACCAGAGCTGTCATCCGCGCGGCTATCAATGTAAAGAAGGCACACGCTGACTGGAATGTAAAACCGGAAATCATGATCCCGCTGGTATGCGAGGAGAAAGAGCTGAAGTTTGTAAAGAAGGTAGTAGTAGAGACTGCAGACGCTGAGATCGCGGCAGCAGGCATCGACCTGAAGTATGAGGTTGGTACCATGATCGAGATTCCGAGAGCAGCCCTGACCGCAGACGCCATCGCAAAGGATGCGGACTTCTTCTGCTTCGGTACCAACGACCTGACTCAGATGACCTACGGCTTCTCCCGTGACGACGCAGGCAAGTTCCTGAACGCGTACTACGATAAGAAGATCCTGGAGAACGACCCGTTCGCGAAGCTGGATCAGACAGGCGTAGGCAAGCTCATGGAGCTGGCTATCAAGCTTGGCAAGCCGGTAAATCCGAACCTGCATGTAGGTATCTGCGGCGAGCACGGCGGCGACCCGTCTTCCGTAGAGTTCTGCCATAAGATTGGTCTGGACTATGTATCCTGCTCACCGTTCCGTGTACCGATTGCAAGACTGGCGGCAGCACAGGCAGCAATTGCGGATAAATAATAAGGAATCAAAGATTGAAATGTAAAAAGACCGTTTTAAGGACTGTTTGGTTCTTAAAACGGTCTTTTTAACTTTTTATACCATCTGAACCAGCCATACATTACTGCGTATCATAAAATAACCGATTACAACCTTGATCAATTCGGTTGCCTGAACAAGGAAGTACACACTTACGATACCAAGTCCTGTAAAGTGCGCCAGTAAAAAGGCAGTTGGAACAATGATAATCCAGGTGAAAACAGAATCAAACAGGAAGGTGACCATTGTTTTTCCGCCGGAGCGCAGTGTAAAATAAGATGCATGGCTAAAGGAGCAGAAAGGCATGATGAGTGCGGATACTGCGATAAATTTGGTTGCCAGTGCGCGGATTTCCTCAGAGGTATTGTAAATCTGTGGGAAAAATCTGCCGATAAAAAGCATGCATACAGCTACAATAACACAGCAAAAAACACTGAATACAATCATTTTATTATCCGCATCCTTTGCTTCTTCAAGTTTACCGGCACCCAGATACTGTCCCACCACAATGCTGATGCAGGCGCCAAGCTGGAGATAAATGATGTTAAACAGATTGGTGATGGTTGTAGCAATGTTAAGTCCGGCAACTACTTCCAGGCCGCGGATTGAGTAGCACTGTATTACGGCTGTCATTCCTGCAGCCCACAGAACTTCATTCATCATAAGCGGTAATCCTTTGATGATGATAGCCTTTAATTCGTCTGCGGGAATACCAAGGCCGGTATACGCTCCTTTGAGATACCGGTTTTTCTCTCTGTGCCTGTGCGCCCAGATGATAATCATAAGGGCTTCTATGTAGCGGGCAATAACCGTTGCCAGAGCTGCACCCTGTACGCCAAGCTCTGGGAATGGTCCGATACCGAAAATCAAAAGATAGTCCAGGATGGCATTACTTCCGACAGCTACAAAGCTTGCGATCATAGGAAGCAGGGTCTGACCGGTCTCCTTGATATTGGTCGCGTAAGCCTGATTTACAGCAAAGGGAATCAGGCCTGCCATCATAATGCTCAGATACTCTAATCCATACTGTAATGCAGCACCTGTCGCACCGCTTCCGGAAGTATCTGTGAGATAAAGAGAAATCAGGCGTTCCCCTTTCGTTACAAACAATAAAATGGTAAGTGCTGTAACCGTTAAAGCCGCATACAGCTTAAAACGGAACGAATACATATGTCCTTTGTGATTCCCTTTTCCAAAATACTGGGCGCCGAAAATACTGGCTGCTGATACAGCCCCGAATATGGCCAGATTATATACAAATATCAGCTGATTGACAATGGCTACTCCGGACATCTGCTCTGTACCAAGCTGTCCAACCATAATATTGTCAAGAAAACTAACCAGGTTTGTAACTGCGTTTTGTAGGATCATCGGCAACGCCAGTGCGATGTAGCTTTTATAAAAATTTCTGTCTCCGATATATTTCTTGCGAAACTGTTCTAACATAAATCCCTTCCTTTACATAAATCCCTTTTTAATACCGGTTCAGCATAACATATTTCCGCAGAATTTTATACCTTCTTTTTTAGTTTTTACAAGAGAAGACACATAGAAATGTAAAAGACCGTTTTAAGAACCAAACAATCCTTAAAACGGTCTTTTTCCATGTTCTTCGTTTATTCCGCTGCAGTAACGGAAAGCACCTCGCCCATAAAGGGATCTACCTCGGAGATGGTTCCGGTATAGGTTACGGTGACCTTATCTCCAACCTTTACCTTGTCTAAGCCCTCCGGCTTTTCGTTTTCGAAGGTAAATGCGTAGGAGCTGCCGGAAGCGTCGGTTACGACAAACATGAAATCCTTTACCTCGTCCAGGGTTCCGGTAAATTCAGAAGCGTCCTCCGCGTCTTCCTTTCCGGTGGTCTGGGAAGTGGAATTACCGTTGCCGGATCCCTTGGTTCCGCAGCCTGCGATCAGGGATGCGGTAATGGCAGTGAAAAGTATCATCATAGTTAATTTCTTTTTCATAAGAAAATCTCCTGTTCGTTATTTATGTTTCTAATTTATTGGACGCTCTATACCGTTAAAAAGTTTCATTTCAGGCGAAAAATTTATTTTCTGGTTGACAGTAAGTATGCGACACATTATAATCGTTCTAAATAGAACGATATAAAAGGAGGAGGCCTATGCATTTCTGGGATCGGCATAAGACGATTACCTGTTATTATGAGATCCTGATGGCGTCTGTATGCGAAAAATATGACCTGAGAAAGCTGGAATATGATATTTTATTGTTTTTGTATCACAATCCCAAGTATCATACAGCAGCAGATATCGTCAGAATCAGAAAATCAACGAAGTCCCACGTATCCACAACATTGAAGGTGCTGGAAGAAAAAGGATTTATTGAAAAAGAGACAGCGGCGGACAATAAAAAGCATGTGAATCTGCTGCTGACAGATTCTGCCAATGAGCTGATACAGGATGGAATTCGGGTACAGAAACAATTTGCGGAAGATATGCTCCGGGGACTGACGAAGGAAGAAATCGCTCTCTGTAAACAGGTATTTCAGAAAATATGTGACAATGCGGAAAGATGTATCAAAGAGAAAGGGCAAAGATAAAATGAGCAACACAAGTTATAAACCGAAGATGCCGGATTTGATGGAGGCGGTATTTGACACAGGATACCTGTTGTTTGACCTGATTGCAGGAATTGTATTTTTATCAGCGGCAAAGGGAAACAGCCTGTATGTGCTGTACGGTATTTTGACCCTGACCCTCTGCGGCGGAGACGCTTTTCATCTGGTTCCGAGAGTGATCCGGGCCGTAAAGGGAAGCAGTGAAAAAATCGAACATATGCTGGGAAGAGGTCTGCAGATTTCTTCCATTACGATGACAGCCTTCTATGTAATCCTGCTGTATATCTGGAAGCTTACCTTCCCGGATCTGCAGGCGCCGGCTGCTGTGGAAGCGCTCATATGGATTTCCGCGATTATCCGTATTGCGATCTGCATGCTGCCCCAGAATCACTGGTGTACCGAAGAGGGCAATATGAGACTGTCCGTCATTCGGAACGGCGTGTTCGCGATTACCGGTATCGGCGTGATCATTCTGTACGCGATTTCCGGAAATACCGGCGGATATCATATGACCAGAATGGTAGCCGCGATTCTCATTTCCTTCGGCTGCTATCTTCCGGTTACGCTGTTCAGCAAGAAAAAGCCGATGGTCGGAATTTTGATGATTCCCAAGACCTGCGCTTATATGTGGATCATTATTATGGGTTTGCAGCTTCTGTAAAATGAAACTGCAGACAGGAAAGAAGACAGGAGGAAGAATGATGCAGAACTTAGAACAGTTTTTGAGATTACTGACAGGGCATTTTGACAACAGAGAACAGTTTAACCAGATGCAGAAGGCGGAAAAGGTATATCCTTTGGCAGAGCATGTCAATACCGTCTGCAACGATAAAATCCGGGATCTCCCCGCAGATTTCCGGGGAAAATTTCTTGTGGAAGAAAGCTATTATGAAACCAATGGGAAGAAACACGCCTCAGCCCATCTGTTTCTGTTTACAGAGGAGCAGGACGGCGTTCTGCTTACCTCCTATGAGATACCGGAGGGAGAGGATAAAAACAGCTTTACCTATGCTTCCATGGAGCCGGTGGACTACGGAGATTTAAGAAAATCAGAGAAGTTCACACCAGCCCTTTACCGGGAGAAAGACGGAGTCTGGGAAGGCGGCAGTACAAGTCAGTTTACCCCGGTTATGAAGTTCCGGCTTTGGGAACGTTTTTCCGAGGCATGTCTGGAGGTATCTGAGAGCATAGAAGTAAACGGAAGAAGGACCTTTGGATACGACGATCCCATCCGGTATAAACGGGTATAAGAAGGCTGTTTATAAAAGAATACGAACAGTGAAATCACGGCCGTCCAGGTAAAACTGGTATTGGCCGTGTTCCTGTTCTACATAGTAAATGACGCTCTGCACGCCAATCCCATGCCCTTCCCGGGCAGTGACCGGAATACCGTCGGAAAAGACGGGAGGCGTATCGGTGGGATTTTTTTCCAGCATCAACAGATGCCCGGAGCGTTCAAAGATAGACAGGTAAACACGGCGGTCTTGGCTGGACTGCTTCCGGACGGCATGCATGGCATTTTCCAGAACGTTGGAAAGAATGGCGCAGAAGGTCATTTCCGAACAGGGCAGCTTTTCGAACATGGACAGAGAAGGATCCCAATATAGAACTGATGTGGGTAGATAAATACGGCCATGTCCTATTGATCTGGGATGAAGTCAGCGAGAGCTTCAGCGCATTCTTTTATCAAGAGTAACTTCAAAAGAGGCTGGAGAATAGAGTATGGCAAGAAATGCTTCCGAAGTTAGATTACTGGAAAGAATATGATGAACTCAGTGACAATGGGCAGTTTGAATAACTGCACGCCGCATTCTCGTTACTTCAGTGATGAGTTAGGCGTGCAAATTTTTGACTAAAAAAACAGAACTGATGTTTACTTTCTGTACTACATATGGTAAGATATAAACATGGAAAAAGATATATTTACTATCAGAGAAAACACTCTTTCATATGGTCGAGGTTATGTGTACTCTTTGCAATATCATCTCGTCTGGTGTACAAAATACCGGAAAAAGGTGTTGACAGATGGCCTTGATACAGAATGCAAGGAAATGCTGCAAAAGCTGGCAGAGGAATACCGCTTTCAGATTCTGGCCATGGAGGTTATGCCGGATCATATCCATTTGCTGGTGGATTGTAAACCACAGTTTTTTATTTCTGATATGATAAAAATCATGAAAGGAAATCTGGCAAGACAAATGTTTCTTGTACATCCGGAATTAAAGCAGAAGTTGTGGGGCGGGCATTTGTGGAATCCATCTTATTGCGCGGTGACAGTCAGTGATCGGAGCAGGGAACAGGTCCTGGCATACATTGAGGGGCAGAAAGAAAAGCGAAGAAACTAGAAAATGAGGTTTTATCATGCGGATTACATCCAGTTATGGCGTGGAAATAAAAAAACAGAATATTCCCATCCGCCATACGCTGCGGATTTACCGCTCTGCAGTCAGTTATCTGATTCAGGTGTACGCGGAAAGCTGGGAAGAACTTTCCCAGATTGATAACGCAAAGAAGCGGTTTAATGCAGCGGAACATCTGGTGCATGAGACGAAAAAGAACCATGCAAGGTATGATTTCGACCTGCATTTTCCGAAGATGCCATCTTACCTGAGAAGGGCAGCGATACAGCATGCGCTTGGAAGCGTCGCTTCCTATGAAACAAGACTTGATTTATGGAAAAATGGACACCTTACGGGAAAACCGAAGCTGGTTTCGGAAAATCATGCCATGCCGGTATTTTACCGTGACGTCATGTACCGGGAGGCAGAACCGCAGGAGGATGCGGCGTATCTGAAGCTGTATGACGGCCACGACTGGAAATGGTTCCGGGTAAAGTTGCTCCATACGGATATGGAATATCTGCGAAAAAACTGGGTTAGGGAAAAGGCCTCTGCTCCTACTCTGGAAAAACGACATCACAAGTACTTTCTGCGCTTTTCTTATACAGAAGAAGTAAGCCTTACCAAAACAGATATCAAAGAACAGACCATTTGCAGTGTGGATCTGGGAATCAACACGGACGCGGTCTGCGCCATCATGCAGGCAGACGGAACTGTCCTGGGACGGAAGTTTATCGACTTCCCCAGTGATAAAGACCGGCTGCATCATGCATTGGGCAGAATCCGCAGATTTCAGAGACAGCATGGCTCCGGACAGACACAGAGCCGCTGGGCTTACGCAAAGCGGCTGAATATGGAGCTGGCCCGGAAGACAGCGGCGTCCATTACAGCCTACGCTGCGGAAAATCACGCAGATGTTATCGTTTTTGAGTACCTGAAAATGCAGGGCAAGATCAGCGGAAATAAAAAGCAGAGGTTGCATTTGTGGAGAAAACGGGATATTCAGAAGCTGTGCGAGCATCAGGCGCACCGGCAAGGAATCCGCGTATCCAGGATCAGCGCCCGAAACACCAGCAGGCTGGCATATGATGGAAGCGGTCTGGTAGTTCGAAATCCGGAGAATCACAGCCTTTGTACCTTCCCGACAGGAAAACAGTATAACTGTGATCTGTCTGCAGCTTATAATATCGGAGCAAGATATTTTATACGGGAATTACTCAAACCCTTTTCGGAAACGGAAAGGTCTTTGCTGGAGGCAAAAGTTCCTTCGGTAAAGCGTAGAACCTCATGCGTCTATGCAGACTTACGGCTGCTCAGTGCAGAACTGGCGAGCCAGAAGGCAGCATAGATACAGGCAGATATACAGTGGACTACCTGAGATGTGGAAACTGGCCGTATCCGGCCGGAAAAAGCGCGTAACCGCACCGATTCTAAGTCGCAGGCGTATCCGCCGATATGAAGTCTTGCCGCTTAAGGCGGCTGAGAAGCACGTGACTTTAGTCATGTGAGGTTCACTGAGATCTATGAGCGCTATCAGCTGCCGATTATGGTGGTGGAAAATGGTCTGGGAGCCAGAGACGAGAAGGGCGCGGACGGACGTGTCCATGACAGCTACCGGATCGATTACCTGCGTAAGCACATCGAAGCCATGCGGGAGGCCGCAGAGGACGGCGTAGACCTGATGGGCTATACTCCCTGGGGCTGCATCGATCTGGTGTCCGCATCCACCGGCGAGATGGCCAAGCGCTACGGCTTCATCTATGTAAATAAATTCGACGACGGAACCGGCGACCTGTCCCGGGAAAAGAAGGATTCCTTTGACTGGTATCAGAAAGTAATCCGTACCAACGGAGAAGATTTAACCGACTAACGCTCCGGAAACATATAAGCGAAATACGCGTCCTTAAAGGCCAATCCATTATCCCGGGAAATGGGAATCCGTGCGCCGGATTTGGTGCGCAGCTCGGCCTTGGAGAAGGTCTCGACGCAGTTTAAAGCCACCAGATAGCTGCGGTGGCATTTGTAGAAGCCCTTTTCCGGTGTGAAAAATTCTTCACACCGGTGGAAGGGCTCTTTGATTTCCAGGACAGAGCCGTCTCGGAACACGACGGCAACCAGTTTATTGCGGGCCTCCAGATATTCCACATCCCGGAGGTAGATATTCTGATAGCCTGAGATTGTCCGGGCTGCGAAATGGCGAAGAGACGCCTGCATGGAGGTAAGCCATTGATCCAGCACAGAGAAAAGCCGTTCTTCCGAAACAGGTTTCAGAAGATACCAGAAAGCCCGGACCTCGTAGGATTCCAGGGCAAATTCCGGTGAGGAGGTCAGAAAGATGAGCGGCACATGAGATTCCTTCTGCCGCAGCGCCTTTGCCGTATCCATTCCGCCGGGAAACGGCATCATAATATCGAGAATCACCAGATCCGCCGGGCTTTCTTCGCAGGCGGCAATCAGCTTATCCCCATTGGTAAAGGGAAAAAGCTGCAGCACAAGCTCCCGGGACGCGGCCCAGGAGCGAAGCATCGCACTTAGTTCCGTGAGAAATGCAGTTTCGTCATCGCAGATGGCAATCTTAATCATATAAAACTCCCCTTACAGAATGATACGGACGACAAAGTCCCGGCCTTCCATATAAAACTGGTACTGACCCTGTTCTTTTTCCACATAGTAAATGATACTCTGCACGCCGATACCGTGGTCGCTTCTTTTCGTAACCGGAACGTCATCGGAGAAAACCGGCGGTACATCAGTGGGATTTTTTCCCAGCATCAGCAGATGACCGGATTTTTCGAAAATATTCAGGCTGATCTGACGTCTTTCCTCCGGCAGCTTTTCGACCGCGTGCATGGCATTTTCCAGGATATTTGAGAGAATGGCGCAGCAGGTCAGCTCCGGGCAGGGCAGGCTTTCTGACACCTGAATCTGCGGGTCGAAGGAAATGCCCTTTTCCGAAAATCGGGTGCTGTAGATGGAGAGCACCGAGTTCAGCAACTCATTTTTACAGAAGGAGCGGATGACCGTATCGTCGTAGTGACGGTTGATTTCCTGGATATATTCCAGGGCACGATCTGTCTTCTGCTGCCGGATGAAGGTCTCAATCGCTGCCAGATGATGGCGCATATCGTGCCGGAGAATCGCCAGGCTGTGTTCGCTGACGCGTGTCTGATCAATCTCGGTACGCAGGCTGTTAAGCTGCATATCCATTAGCTCTCCGTATTGTTCCGCGCGGTGTTTCATTTCATATTCCCGGAAGTACACCAGAAGAAATACCACATAGGAGAGGCACATGGAAAATGCCAGAAATTCCACGATTACCTTACTGCCGGAATACAGCAGTGTGGAAAATTTCGTTGTGGCGTAATCGAAAAGGTAGTAGACCAGCGGCATAGCACCCAGAATACACAGCTCCCGGTTGGACTTGGAAAAAAGAAGCGCCGTGGTCTGACAGAGGTTCCGGCTCAGGAAGAAGAATACGCTCAGCGTCACCAGAATCCGGCTCAGGTAGTAGAGCACTTCCGAACCGGACATGGACAGAAACAGGATACCGATCCAGTTGCTGAACTGACAGCACAGATAGGCAGTCAGAATAGATATGAGCGCGGGAAGCAAGCGGAACTTATAGTGGAAAACCAGCACCAGCAACAGGGGAAGATGTACCAGCAGCGGGTAAATGGGATCCGTGTAAGCCTCGCCCAGCAGAAGAATGCAGGGGATGTAGAGCAGCAGGCAAATCAGGCCTACAGACAGAAGCAGCAGGACATTTTTCCGCTCCTGTTTTACGCCCAGAAAAAAGGCCGACAAAAAGATGCCGAACAGCATGGTGGTAATGTGATGCGTAAGTGTCAGAGCCTGAAGCAGCATGATGGAAATCCTCCTGTGTATAGATAAAAATCATATTATTTCTATTATATGGGATTTTCGGAAGTAAAGCAAATGCAGAAATTACTATTCGCGCCGTATATGTGCAATTCGCGCCAAAATGTAATATAAAAAATTATTTTATGTTAAAATATGGGTAATGCAATTTTAAAATCACACAAAGGAGCGGGGACATGAGAAAACACTTACGAGGAAACAGCGGAATGCGCTTTCTGGCGATTCTGACGGCGGTGGCACTGACGCTTGGAAGCGTAGACGTGACAGCGCTGGCATCGGCGGCGGGACAGAACGCGGCGGAGCAGACCTCCGTGGAGCCGGGGAATACAGAAGGCCAGGCGGCTGTGTCCGGAGAGACCGAAGGACAGGGCGAACCGAAGAACGATGGAGAGCAGCTGGGCGGGAATGAAAATGCAGTGCCAGGCTCTGGTCCGAAGCAGAATACGGACGCTCCGGAGGATAACGAGACACCGGCAGATCCGGAAGGAACGGGCGAGACTTCCGGGGAGCAGAAGGATGAACTGGAGACCCGGGAGGCGGATATCGCTATCTACGGAAGTACACAGGCAGAAAGCGGGAAGCTGGCTTATCTGGATCCGACGGTCTTAAGACCAGGTGGAGACGGAAGGTGGAGCAACGACAACGGCAATCTGCTCTGGTTTGGCAAAGAGACAGACGGAACCCCGATGCAGTATCGGATTCTGTCTTCGACGAATGTATTCAGCACAGATGCGAAAAATGGCGGGCTGCTGCTGAACAGCGTTAAGAAGTATAAGACGGAAAACTCTGAAAACTGGTGGGGTACTGATTTCTATAATACGGCAGCTTTGACCAGTCAGGAATCAGGGGCGATTGCCAGGGCGAAGGACATGAGTGGTACTTCGTATACGACCTTTGTATTCAATGCGAATAGGTCTTATTATTGGAACGCTCTGACAGCGCTCTACACCGACGGTACAGATATGACAGGCATCAATGGAGCATCCATGTACCTCGATCCTTCCAGGATCCTGATGGTATCGAAAACGGGTTCCATGAAATATAATTCAGATTCCGAGCTTCATTCGATTACGAATGAGCAATATAAGGACGCGGACTGGAAGCTGACCCTGCTGGACGCGGATAAAAGTGTGACAGACGCGGCGCTGAGTTACACGGGAACCAGAACGGACACCGGTGCCGGGCAGTATCAGATCTCCTGTACCTATAAGGGAGCGACAGACGATAAGCTGTCCATTATGGTCACCGATAAAGACTATAACGCAGAGGGCGCCCAGATCCTCTGTTATGGATATGTAAACCCGGATAATAAGAACAATCGGAAAACAGACAATGGCTCTGGCAGCTATACCATAGAGGGGACATTTTCGATTGCCGAAAACACAGGCGTGACTGCGGAGAATCTGAAATCCTCTTATCACATGTATCTGATCGTAGAACACACCTCCGGACAGTATAACGATAATTTATATGGAACCGATTACGCCAGCGAACCCTACGAGGTGCAGGTTGGGGAGGCGAAGACACATTATATGTGCGGGTATACAGGTACAAGCTGGGATGAGCATAGGAAGCTGCATCCGGCGTGTGGGTGGACATACAGTACCTATACGTTTAAACCCTGGAACCGGACAGATTCCCTGCCCACAGAAGCAGGCTATTATTATCTGGTAAACGATGTGGAATTAACCGAAACCTGGAATGTGCCGACAGGGTGGACTTATCTGTGCCTGAGCGGAAAGAGTATTACGATGAATGGAAATGGCGCTGCGATTTCCGTGTCAACGAATGGAAAGCTCCATCTGACAGACTGTAAGGAAGAGAACAACCATATTACCCATGCAGAAGGATATGAGGGAAGCGGTATTGCAATCAGCGGCAGCAGCAATAAGGTCGACGATAAGGGAAAGGTTTATTTATATAATATCAAAATCACAGGTAATAAAGCAGAAAAAGGAGGCGGTATTTACTGCGAGAATGCGGATTCAGGTTCCTTTCAGGTATCCCGTGATACCGTCATTGACGGAAATACCGCATTGGACGGAACGACGCCAAATAATGTATATCTGTGTAAGGATCAAAGGATCTATGTGCAGGATCCCGGTGAGAAGATGCGAATCGGTGTTACCACAGATGTGACGCCGACAGAAGAAAAGTCGGTTACAATTACCAAATTTGGAAACATAGCGGATGCCAACTACGTATTCAGCGATCAGGAATACGACATGGGGACGGTGCAGGATACACAATATTCGGATCGATATAATCTGACCCTCATACTCCGTACCGCCGCCATCACAGCCACAGAAGCAGATGGTACGGCAGCCAGCCGCAGCCTGGGGCTTGGGACCTCCATTCTGCGCAATCCGGCGATTCCGACGGAAACAGACGCCTGGAGCGGAAGCTATGTGTGGTTTGGGTATAGCTTTGACTATAATAATTCGAATAATCCGGGAAAACCGGTAAAGTACCGCGTGCTGTCCAAGGATACCACGGAGCTGGGTAAAAATGGAGAACATACCCTGTTTCTGGACAGTGAAGGTTTGAAGGTAGATGCGAGAACGTATACAGGGAAATCGAATTCTGTCATTACTTATATGTCTTCCTTTTATAACTATTCAAAGGCGGCAGAAAATAACGCACTTGTGGTTAGTAAGATCACGGAACAGGGAAAAGAGGATTCCCCATTCTTTATCTTAACGCCGGAACAGGCCAAATCCGGGCGGTATGGTTATAGTAACTCGGGTACAGGTGCAAGCATAAGAAAGGGCATGATTGGTTCTGAAACCCAGATTAATTGGTGGCTGCATGGTGGAGAGGCCTATGTAACGGCTGATGGAGCTATTGCGCAGGGAAACAATGTGGCTGCCGGCGGCGGTATGACGACCAATGTGGATTTGTCGAAGATCCTGCTTTCCGAGGTTACATCCAATGCAGATGACGGTGCGACCGGTGCTGCAGGCAAGCTTGGAACAGCATACAAGCTGACGCTGCTGGCAGGGAAGGATGAAAAAAGCGGCACAGAGAATATAAAAATTGTACCGGATACGAATATCCAGCGGACAGAAGATGAAGTGACCCTTACCTATGACCTGAGTCATTATGCAAAGGAAGGATATTCCATATCAACGACGTACTATCGGATCAATCAGGTATCTGTACTGTTTCTGGATAAGGAATATACAGAGGGAAACACAAATGGCGCAAAACTGCTTGGCTGTGTAAAAGTAGATGAACAAAAAGAATTTAAGGATTATAAATGGAGTAATTTCTACGATAAGGGGCTAAACGGCAGCTACACGAAGAAATTCACAGTTCCGGAAGGCTTAAGAGATAAACAGTGCGGCCGGGACTATCATGCCTACCTGATCGCGGAGCAGGTAAACGGCGAACACGAATCCAATTTCGCCAGCGCACCGGTGGAGATTACGATTCCGAAGGGCTCTTACCGAATCGTGCATACGGTAGTGAAGCCGCAGGGAGAGGAAGTCACTTATGACGCGCAAAATCCGATCGATGTAACCGGCTTCTTTACCCTGGATTCCCGCCTGGCGCCCTATAAGGACCAGGTTACCGTGACATATGAGCTTCTGACAGGAGAGGGCGTGACCGGCATCGGAACGCTGGATAAAAATCAGAAACTGACAGTAACGAAATGCGGCACCTTCAAAATCAGGGTGACCACATCGGCAGTCAAGGATACTGCGGGAGATCCGCTTTACAGTGAAGGAGAAGCCGTCGCCACCCTGACCGTGAAGAAAGCAGCCGGTTCCATGGGGGATGTAACGGTAGCCAATACCGATTCGGCGAAAACCGATATTATTTACGGCGACACCTGGAGCGTATCGACAGACAGCGATACGAATAGCACGGTGTCCTACACCTATTGGTTGAGCAGCCAGTCCGAGGAACAGGCAACCGCGACCCGGCCGACCGACGTGGGAACCTACACAGTAAAGGCCACCTACGCGGCTACGGATCTGTATGAAGCATGCAGTAAAACGGCAGAGTTTACGATTCTTCCGAGACCTGCGGCGCTTCAGTGGAGTGAGACAAAGCTAACTTACAAGGGCGACGCCCAGTCTGTCACGGCCACTGTAACGAACAAGGTTTCTCCGGATACAGATGATAGCTTCAACCTGGAATATACCGGAAACACAGAAATAGAGGCAGGAAATTATACAGCAGGGGTGACAGCGCTGGGCAATCCCAACTACACCCTGGATGGCGCCGCAAATACATCCCAGAGCTGGAGTATCGCCTATCTCACAGCCCCGGCAAGCCCGCTCAGC
Organism: uncultured Anaerosacchariphilus sp.; assembly: GCA_934373375.1. Classification (GTDB taxonomy): domain Bacteria; phylum Bacillota; class Clostridia; order Lachnospirales; family Lachnospiraceae; genus Laedolimicola. Next base: position 681 of record CAKROP010000019.1, on the reverse strand, counting down.
GTGACCGGAACAAAGGGGCAGAACGACTGGTACGTGTCAGAGGTAACACTGAGAGCGGCTGACGGTTACCAGATTTCTGCCGATGGCGGAGCAACCTGGCAGGGCGGCTTTGGCTATACGACTTCCGGGACCTATCATGAGGGGCAGACCTATCGTCTGAGACAGACAGCTACCGGATATATAACAGCTCCGGCAGCATTGCCGGTTATCAAAGTGGATTTGACAGCGCCCACCGGTAAGCTTCAGATTAACACAAGAGAGATTGAGCAGACAGACAGTGTTCTGTGGAAATGGTTTTTCAGGGAGAAAGCAGAAATTACGGTAACGGCGGCGGACGAAGTAAGCGGTGTGGCGAAGATTGAGTACCAGAGCGTGAATGCGCCCGGCGGATACCAGGAAAATGGATATTGGAAAAAACTGGATGATTCAAACCGTCTTACCATACCGGTCAATGCCAGCCAGATTCTTTACTTCAAAATCACCGATAGCGCCGGAAACGAAAGCATTCTGAATTCCAACGGCGTGGTAGTTTACACAGACGCCACAGCCACCGGAGAAGTGAACTTCGTAAAGACGACCACAGCGGATCAGGATACCGGAATCCGGGTGGCGGAGAATACGATAGCTTCTATAAAAGAAGGAACAGAGGAAGCAGCAGCGGGAGCTTATCAGATAAAAGAG
>CAKROP010000018.1 GCA_934373375.1 uncultured Anaerosacchariphilus sp. | reverse complement strand
GCCAGCGCGCCAATCATAAACAGACCAAGAACGCTTGCTCCGGATACAATTCTGTCAATCCAGCCGGATTCCAGCAGTGCGCTCAATGCATTTCTTCCGAGACGATATCCCATAGTCATCAAGGCCCAGCCATATGCTACGGTTATCGGTACAAACAGAAACATCAGAAACCAGCCCAGAATAGAGCCATTCGCACTTGCACTCAATGCAATCGTAAAAACCAGAGGTTTTACAGTTCCCCAGGTTACGGTATCTCCAATACCTGCCACCGGGCCCATCAAAGCGGATTTCAAGGCTACAATACTTTCACCCAGTACATTTCCGCCTTTTTCCGCATTTTCCTCTTCCATTGCCACAGACATACCAACAATCACATTGCCACAGATACCTTCTGTATTAAAGAAAATCAAATGTCTCTGAAGAGCTTCACAGAACTCGTCCTTATCCGGATATAACTTCTTCAAAACCGGAATCATCGCAAAGCAATATGCTACAGACTGCATACGCTCATAGGAATTTGACATTTCGCACGCAAGCCACCAACGCCAGAATACATGGATCAGATCCCGGATTGTAATTTTGGATTCTTTCATTACCGCAGTTTCACTCATTGTCCGCTCCTCCTTCACTCATCATCATCATCGTCATCATCGAATGACCCTGCTCCTACGGTACAGGCTGCCTGTTTTACTGCCCTGTCCTCTGCTTCCTTTGTCATCAGAGTGATTGCGATTGCCAGCGGAATGCCAATACATGCCACCTGAATAGAAGAAATGCCAAAAATTTTAACAATGAAGAAGCCCATAAAGAAAAACGGGAAAATACTCTTCGTAGCAATCAGGCGAATCAGAATCGCAAATCCAATTGCCGGCATAAGTCCTCCTGCGGCAGACAGACCTGTCATTACAAAATCAGGAAGAATATCTATTACCTTTTCTACTACTGTCGGTCCAAAATATACGGCCGCAAATGCAGGCGGAAACTTTGTAACAAAATTCATCAAAAGCGGATATAAAACAGCGCAGCGTCCGATTCCTTTTGTATTCCCTTCTACTGCGTATCTGTCTGCTGCATGTGCAAAGTTAGCATTAATGATACGGCGTATCTGATTCAGAAAGACTCCCAGAATACCAAACGGAAGTGCAATTGTGATTGCTGTTCCCGCATCAGCTCCAATCGCAAGTGCAATCGGAATACCAATCAGGCCTGCCAGAGACATATCTGACGGCATCTCCGATCCCGGTGCTACCATGCCGACATACATCATACTGATTGCACAGCCAATGACAATTGCTCCGGACAAATCCCCCATCAAAAGTCCGATTGGCACAGCTACAGTCAATGGAAACATCCATATCTCATGTGTACTGTATCCAGGTCTCCATCCGGCGATTGCATACCAGATTCCACAAAAAAGCGCTACCCACAACATGTTCATTCTAACGCCCTCCTTAAAAAATTTTAATTATGATAAACCTTCAGAATCTCGTCATACTCCATTTTTGTATCCTCTGGTACAACTTGAATCGTAAAGTTTACACCATAGTTGTCATGCAGTTCCTGCATATAACTGATTTCCTTTTCCCCCAATGCCACTGCCTTCTTTATACTTTTACGTTCCGGTGTAATCGGGATTCCGCCCAGCTGAATTTCCGTCAGGCCAATTCCTGCTTTAACCGCACGATAACAGGTATCCAGATCTTTAAACAAAATCAACACATCCGCGTCTTCTCCAAATTTATTTTTGTTCCACAGACGCAACGCCTTCTCCTCGGAATACACTTTTGTTTTCGTTCCTGCCGGTGCGGCAGATGTGTAGATTTTAATCATAAAATCATCTTCTGCCAGAATATTGTCGATTACGACAATTTTATTAATTCCGGTCACTGTTCTCCACTTTGTTACAATCTGACCGTGTATCAAGCGGAAATCAACCCGCGCAAGACTAATCTTTCCCATTCCAATCGCTCCTTTACTCGTCATCTTCATCATCCAGGACAATTCCCTGTAAATGCTCCCGCACACTCACAATGCTTACCTTCGCCGCATTCCTGCATTCTTCCTTCAACTCTTCCAGATTACAATAGTCTCTGGCTTCCAGTGCTGTCAAAAGCATACTCAGGTTCAATCCGGTCAGACACTCTGAATTTTCACTCAGGCTGCTGGCTACTGCATTGTAGGGACTCCCTCCTAGCAAATCCACAAAGGTCAGCACGCCATCACCCTCATCCAGTTCCAACAGCTTTTCCCTGATTTTGTCCTGGAATAATTTTACATTATCATTTGCTTCCAGTGTAATCGCCTCAAGTTTCTCGCTTTTTCCTACCAGCATTTCACTTGTTTTAATAAGACTTGGCGCAAAAGGTCCATGCGTTACAAGTAATATTGGTATCATATTTAGTGTTACACCTCCTTTATTACGCAAATTTTAGGGTATGCCCGCTCGACATTCTTGTCGTTCCATAGTATAATATACCCATATAATTTCATCAAAAGTTGTTCTGATTTGTCACTTTCAACAGGTTTCTTTCTAACTTTTGATTTATTTATACATAATATACACATTTTCTCATTTTGCAACCCTTTAACGCGTTACTGTTACACTTACCCGGAGATTGTATCATGAAAAATAATGTTAATTCTCAAAACGAACTTTCCAGACAGTGGATGCAATTGGCCCTGATAGAACTGCTGAAAACAAAAGATTTAGATGACATTACCGTTTCTGAGCTCACGAAAAAAGCCGGTGTGGCCCGTGTTACCTTCTACCGCAACTATGTCTCTCTGGCCGATATTATTTTTGATTATATGAAAATGCAAAATTTCGGACTGGTTCCAAATTCCAATCCGCTCTCTCAGTATCTGCCTTATTTTATCCGCAGCTATTTTATTTTCTTTCAGGACCACCTTGTTCTTTTTAAATGTATCCAGAAGCATGCTCTGATCGATCGCCTTTATTCTGCCCTGACAGAACAAATCACCAATAATGCTTATATGCTGATTTCCTCGTACGGATTTGAAAGTCCCTATGAGGTTTCTGCGCTTGTGGGAATGTTCTCCAAGATTCTTATGGACTGGCTTGTAAGCGGCATGAAGGAAAGTATTGAAGATATGACCATGGTTGTTTACAATATTCTTACAAAATTTACCTGTGTCATGTCCTGATTTTCAGTTTTCTTGATACAATATATTATCTTTTGTTTCATCTTTGTTATCTAGCCTTGATTTTTTTATCATTTTTTGTCTATAATTCTCACAACAACTCACTTAATTTAACACATCAAAGGGGGAAACTTTATGAAAGTTCAGATTTACAATACTTATGAGGAAATGAGCAGCGCTGCGGCTGATCTGGTTGCTGCGCAGCTTCGGCTGAAACCAGCTTCACATCTTGGTTTAACTGCCGGAAGCACTCCCATTGGCATGTTTGCCGCGCTCACAGAGCTTTACACAAATCATCATGTTTCTTTTGCAGACTGCTGGTTTTACAATCTGGAAGAAATGGTTCTTCCCATCTCTGATCCCGGCACCTGTAGGAATTATTTCCACCGCCATTTTATCGATCAGACGGATGCCAAGCCAGAACGGCTGATTCTTCCCAATGGACAGGCTGAAAATACAATGGAGGAATGTGCCCATTAGGATAAAATTCTGGAGGATCTGCCTGATGGACAGCTTGATATGCAAATTCTGGGCATCGGAAGTGATGCGCATATCGGCATGAACCGCCCCAATGAAAAGTTGGATCCGCTCTGCCATCCGGCCCGCTCCGGAAAAGGTGTCGACGCAATTGCCATGGGTGTCAGCCAGATTTTAAAAGCTAAACGAATTATCCTCCTGGCTAACGGTGAGGCAAAAGCGCAGGCAGTTGCTGATATGTGTCATGAAAAAATTACAACTGCAATTCCAGCCACACTTTTACAGTTGCATCCGAATGTCACCATCTTTCTTGATAAAGAGGCTGCTTCCAGACTTTAAGCCTGTCCATCTTGATATTTAAGCACCTAAAATCGCCTTAAAATAAGGAGCTGTGAATCGTCAATATTAATTTACGACTTCACAGCTCCTTGTTTTGCTCCTTGTTTTGCTTCTTATTCTCTTTTACACCAGATGCACGATATCAATCAGCACCACAGCCACCAGTCCGTAATACACCACGATGGCCACCAGATCGTTGATGGTCGTAATCAGCGGACCAGAAGCCACTGCCGGGTCCACGCCCACCTTCTTAAAGAAGATCGGGGTCAGGGTTCCCACCAGGCTGGACACCACCATGGCGCCCACCAGGGAGACGCCCACGCAGGCGGAAATCATCATGGAATAGCCCAAAGCAAAGCCCTTGAACAGGTGAATGTATCCGCCCAGAAAGATCAGGGCCATCACCGCCAGAATCGCGCCGTTGAAGAAACCGATTTTCATCTCTTTGAGCATCAGCTTCACCTTCTGTCCGGTGGTCAGGTTCTCGTCCATCAATACACGAATAGTCACCGCCAGGGACTGGGTTCCCACATTGCCGGCCATATCCAGAATCAGGGACTGGAAGCACATGACAATGGGAAGCACCGCTACTACAGACTCGAATACGCCGACTACAGCAGACACTACCATGCCGAGAAACAGCAGAATCACCAGCCAGGGCAGACGCTTACGGATACTCTCGCCGGTGGTCTCGTTCAGGTCCTCCTCCGCAGTCAGACCAGCCAGCTTCGCGTAATCGTCGCCCATCTCATCATCCACAACCTCGACGATGTCCTGAGCCGTGATGATACCGCCGATGCTCCGATCCTCCAACAGCACCGGAATGGAATCCTCCGCGTAGTCCTTGATTTTCTCGATACACTCGCTGATTTTTTCATGATCCATGACGTAGGGATAGGAACGGCTGATTAAGTCCTCCAGCTCCGTATGCTCCCTTGCGATGATCAGATCCTGCAGCTCAATGGCGCCGTAATACTGCTCCGCCCGGTCAACCACATAAATCGTGGAAATGTTATCATTTTCCCCGGCCTGCTTCACCAGCTCCCGCATGGCCTCCCGGACAGTCAGGTCGTTGTGGATCAGGATAAAATTGGTGGTCATGTAGCTACCGATCTCATCTTCGTCGTAGGACAGCAGAAGCTTTACGTCCTCGCTGGCCTCTTTGTCCAACATTCCCAGAATTTTACATTTTGTATCGTCGTCCACTTCCTCCAGAATGTCCACCGCGTCGTCGGAATCCATCTCGGAAATGACTTTCGCCTGCTGCTTTAAGGACAGCTCCTTCAGATAAATATCGCCGTCGTCCAGGTAAGCGAAAATCTCCGCCACCCGCTCCGCGCCCAGGGCTGAATACAGGCGTTTTCTCTCCTCCGGCGTCAGAAGCTCCAGAGCCTCCGCAATATCGTTATCATGGTAATCGAAGAGCCGGTCAATCAGCTCCTCCCGGGACAGGTTTCCCCGGATAATCGCAATCAGTTCCTCTACGTACTTTGTCATAGCCTACCTCCATTTGAGCCGCATTTTTCCAGAACCTTCCACTGGAATTTTCCGAAAAATGCCCGCAAAAAAACACCGCTTCAGATTTTCCAAAGCAGACTTAACGGTTACACGCTGTGAAGTCCGGACCTTTCTGAATACGGTGTGAATCAAATGCTTATATAAGACAGCCATGACACGCAAAAGCATGCAGCTATTGTATGATTTCTAAGAGAATCTTCACGCACAGCTGCACGTTTTTGCCTGTCATATTCGCACCGTACTTTCTACTTCGTCCCGTACTATCGCAACTGTCCATGAAATTCACCTCCTGAAAATTAGAATTCATTTTGTTTCCTTTGTGAGTATAACATCAAAGAAGGGGGTATACAACCCCCTTCCTTAAAAATCTTCTCTTTTACAGCTCCATGTGTTTCATTTCTTCCAGAAAATCCCGGATATAGGAAACTGCCAGATCCAGGGCTTCCTGTCCGAGCTCTGCGGAGGAATCCTTCGGGTCAAAGGGACCGAACCAGCCGCTGGGAGCGATTTCCTTCGTATCTCTTACGAGACGGACGATGCCGCCCTTGAAATTCACTGCCTGAATATAAGCAGCCTTCATATTTTCACTGGGATCCTGTGCGTTGATGGGCTTGCCAAGCTCCAGATGTACAGATTCCGGAGCGATCGCCATCATGGCAGAGGTCTCCAGCACATCGCCGTGACCGCCGTCAAACTTCTTATCCAGCTGTGCCACCAGGCTCCACCAGTCTACGCTTGCGCACACACCGCCCTTATGATATACCTCAAGCGCTGCCCGGTCGATGGAAGGCGTATTACCGCCATGGCCGTTCAGAACCACGAAACGTTTCGCGCCATGCTGCATCAGGGAATCCATGATACCATGAAGCACCATATAAAGTCCTTCATAGCCGATATTAATGCTTCCCTCGAAGCTCAGATGATAGGGACATACGCCGTAGGGAACTGTCGGAGCTACGATGACATTGTCCACATCCTCTACATGATCCGCCAGATAGGACGGTACCATAAAGTCAGTTCCCAGCGCGCCCTGCGTGCCGTGCTGCTCGGTACTTCCCACCGGAATTACAATAATCGGGTCTTTCTCAAAGGCAGCCTTTGCCTGTGCTGTAGTCATTTTTGCAAGATACATGTTAAATACGCCTCCTGATTTTTATGCCGCGAAATGACGATCGATGGTCTCCTGCGGCGGAGTTTTTGTAAGCTTACTTACGACAATCATTACAATAGAAGCAACGATGGTGGTCGGGAACAGTGCATGGAAGCCCATAGCCAGTGCCTTCACAGACGGGTTCATGGTAAAGAGCAGCAGAGTAATAAGGCCTGCCACCACCGCTGCGACGGCTCCCTTCGCGGTTGCTTTCTTCCAATAGATACCGAACAGAATCGGCACTACGAAAATCGCCATTCCGGAGAATGCAAACAGGTTAATCTCGAAGATGCTGCCCGGCTGGAATACGCCGAAGCAGATAACGATGATACCGATGAGAACAGTTACTACCTTAGACAGCTTCATAACGCTCTCGTCTGTGGCATTCTTGTTGATGATCTTCTGATAGATATCACGGGTCACCGCACCGGTGGTCGTTACCAGGATACCGTCGATGGTGGACATACCTGCCGCTACGATACCTGCGATGAAGATGGACGCCAGGAATGGATTCAATCCTCTCTGCAGAATCAGCGGTACGATCTGGTCTGCCTTCTCGATATTCTGGATAGAAGCGATACCGTTGACGCCGGACCACTCAATCAGGGTTGCAGAGAAGAACATACCTGCGGTACCAAGAAGAATGGCCTTGAACATGGTCTTATGGTCTTTCATGGCAAAAAACTTGGTAAACAGGTGCGGCTGTCCCATGGTAAAGAAGGACCACAGCACGATGTTGGACACATAATAGGTCCAGGGCATGTAGCCGTTGGCGCCCGGGAAGGTCAGATATGCTTCATTCATGCTCTGCAGGGTATGGTTGATGTTGGAGAAGCCTCCGCCCATCACTACAGATACAACAAAGGTTACAACTGCGGTGGCAATCATCAGGGAACCCTGGATAACGTCGGTCATCATAGCGCCCTTCATACCGCCTGTCATACAGTAGAGAATTACGATGATACCCATTCCCACTACGCCTACCCATTCAGGCAGTCCGGTAAATACATGTACGATAACACCTGCTCCGATAATCTGTGCGCCCATCATCGGAACCAGGAAGAAAAGCATCATCACGCCCAGAACACCACTCATGCTCTTGGAATGATAACGGTCTGTCAGGTAATCGGCCATGGTCAGGAAACCATACTTATGACCGAGGGTAATCAGCTTACGGCCAATCAGAAGAGCCGGAAGAATCATACAGAATACTGCTCCCGGTACGGAGATTGCCATTCCGGCATATCCTACGCCGTAGATGGTTCCCGGTGTTCCCAGGAAGGTTCCCATGGAAAACTGGGTAGAAAAGTACGCGATACCGCTGACTACTACGCCGGCCTTTCCGCTCAGTACAAAGAAATCACCCAGGCTGTTGGTCTTACGTCCTGCATACCAGCCGATAAACGCCATAATTCCAAGATAAAGTACCAGCACCGTATAAAATGGGATCGGTGACGGCTGAATCGCTGCTGCTCCATTCATAATTATTTTTCCTCCTCATCATAGGTGTGATATTCTTTTCTCTTCATGCACATGCGGTAATACACGATGATTAACGCAAATGTAATCGCTGTGTGTGCAAACCATCCAAATAAATAGCTCGGAATACCACCAAATGCGGGGATATACGTCTCGCTGTAGAAAAATGGGAACGGGAGCATGATGATCACAAACATCGTAAGAAAGATAATCAGCCAGGTCCGTTCAAAGTGTTCCTCAAATTGTTTCTTCATAGCCTTTCCCTCCTTTTCTTCCGAATCGAAATATTGTATACTTTTTACATATTTCGTTCAGAATAAATTTTTTCTTGTTAAGTACATACTTTACTTTATATTTTCAATTATACATGTTATAATCATTTTGTAAAGCTTTTACTTACATTTTTCTAAAAAATTATGAAAAACCCACAAATGCTGCTTCAACGCATAAGAAAGGATCCTGTATGGATATTTTGGAACGTATCAACGAACTCTATCCGCTTTTTACGAAAAAGCAGAAAGGAATTGCCGATTATCTCCTGGCCAACCCGGAAGAAATCAGCTACATTACCCTGGCTCAGCTAAGCCAGCATACTTCTGCGTCAGAGCTTACCATCCTGCGCTTCTGCCAGAAGCTTGGCTGTCCCTCTTTTCTGGATTTAAAAGAAAAGTTCCGGGATTATACGCAGAAAATGATTAAGCTGGCCTCCTCATCCTCTTACTTTGTCCCAGAGCTTGTATCCTGTGAAGCACCGGAGCGGGAACGCATGCTTCAGGAAATCTGCAGCTCGGAAGCCTTATCTTTCGCAGATTTTTTTTCCAGCTTCAGCCTGGAGCCCGTTGTACGGGTTTCCGATGAAATCCGTAAAAGCAGCCGTATCTTTATTTACGCCCACGATCTGTCCAAGGTTCCGGGAGAATTTCTGAAATCCAGACTGCAGAACCTGTCCTTTAATGCGCTTCTGATCGATCTGGCGGATCTGGACGAGACCCAGCGAACCCTTCGCCAGCTTACCAATGGCGATATGGTTATTTTCTTCTCTTTTCCCCGCTATTATTTCCCCATTGGAAATATCGCGAAAAAAGCGGCAGACACAGGCGTTCCGGTTCTGACTATTACTGACAGCGACGCTTCCCCTGCTGCACGGCACAGCAAGCACCTGCTTTTCTGCCCCACATCTACAAAGTTTTTTTATAATTCCATGACTGTTCCCATGGCCCTGTTGAATATTCTGGCTTCCTGCCTTGTCATTGACAGCGTATCGCCCTCGGACCGTCAAACATTTATAGAAACTCTTTCATCTTAACTATTTCTAACATTTACAGGAGGTTTTACTATGGAAATTGGAGGTTTTTTCCCCTTTCGGGATATGCCCGAAGAATCAAATCACTATCTGGAACACATCTGTCCGGATGCCGGAGACTGGGCGCACCTGATGTCCGGACGCTGCGCTATCTATTACTGTCTGCAGGATCTGATGCTGACCGATAAAAAACGGGTGGCCTATCTTCCGTCCTATGACTGCGAGACCGTACTTGGCTGCTTTGTCAAGGCTGGTTATGAAATTCATTATTATGATTTCGATGAGCATCTGGTTCCACAGTTCGACGAAGCCCTGATTCCGGATATCAGTCTTCTGCTCATCTGCGGCTATTATGGGTATCTCACTTATGATCCGGGCTTTGTAAAAAAATGTAAGCAGGCAGGCGTCACCGTCATGATCGATACCACCCATACTGCTTTCTCACCTGTTCCCGCCTGCCCGGACGCCGACTACGTCGCTGTCAGCCTGCGGAAATGGATGGGCGTCTCCTCCGGCGGCATCGCCGTCAAACGGAACGGAACCTTCGGAGTTTCTCCTCTCCCCATCAACGAGACCCAGCTTGCCATCCGTGACAAGGCGCTCCTCACCCGAAAATTCTATGAAGACACCGGTGACGAAGTCTACAATCAGGAAAGCGCCGATGCTTTCTGGAAGGCGGAATTCATGCTGCGGGAGATCTTTGATATGCAGGAGGGTGATTCGGCTTCTCTGGATACTATTTTCCACTATCCCTTCCGGGAGGCCATTGAAAAACGGCGTACCAATTACCGCTGCCTGCTGGAGCATCTTCCAGAAAATCCGAAGATCCGCCCGGTATTTCCGGAATTGCCTGATGATGTCTGCCCCATGTTCTTCCCCCTCCTGGTGGAGAATCGTGAATCCCTGATGAAGCATCTGGCTGCCCATCAGATTCCCCCCAAGGTTTACTGGCCTGTTCCTCCTTTTGTAAAGGTGGAGGAGTATCCCGGCGCACAGTACATCTACTCCCATATCATGTCCGTCAGCTGCGACGAACGTTTTACTACCGCAGATATGCAGCAGATTGCAACTATATTCCAAAGCTTTCCGGGCTAAGAAAGAATAAAGAAAGAGCGGGGCTATCGCCCCGCTCTTTCTGCGTTCCTCCACCTATTCATAGGTTCCTTTTTTTACAACTTCTCCGTCTTTCATAAAGATTTCGCCGCCTGCCACAAAGGTATCCAGCGTCAAATCCGGTTCCCAAAGCAGAAAATCCGCGTCCGCGCCCGATTGAATCACGCCCTTCTCCGGCAGCAGATCCAGTCCTTCCGCCACCTGGCTGGTAGCATAGGGAAGCGCCTCCTCCAATGGCATTCCAAGCGTCTTCACCATATACAAAATCTCTTTTCGAATCGCGTCCACGCCGGATACGCCAATCTCCAGAAGTGTACCATCCTCCGCATAGTTGGACCAGCTTCCGTGTCCGTCAGAGCTGATGGTGATATGCTCTGTGGGAAGTCCGCGCTTCTTTGCCTCCAGAATACAGTCGCCCGGAGTCGTATGCATACAGCAGGTCAGATCCACATAACCGCCTTCCTCCAGAAGCTGATAGCCTTCCTCCAACAGCGCGTCATTGCGGTTTACATGAGTAGGGCGGAAGATCCGAACCGGAACGGAGCTTTCCCTGAGTGCCCGGAATACCGGCTTCAATCCCGCCTTGTCGTCACCCATATGCAGCGTCACCATGCCCGGCTTGCCACTGAGCATACCGGCCACTCTGGCCTTACTTGCAATCTGAATCAGTTCATCTTCTGTCACATTCGGCGCCCGGTGATCGGAAATTGCCAGTTTTACACCGAGCACTTCTTTCACAAATACGATATCCCGTTCGATTTCTCCCGTAATCGTCGGACTCGGATATCCGTAAGCGCCTGTCAGCATATAGGCGCTCACGCCCTCTTCACAGAGAGCTCTCGTTTTCGCATAGAGATTATCCACACTCCTTGTGATTCCATCGGTACCAAGAAGTCCTACCACCGTTGTGATACCGTTCTTCACCAGCTCTGAAAGCTGAAGCTCCGGCGTCCGCGTATGGAAGCTTCCTTCTCCTCCGCCTCCTGTAATGTGGACATGCTGATCGATAAGTCCCGGCGTAAGAAGCTTTCCTGCCGCATCCAACACCTGGCACTCCACCGGGAGTGCTCCTATCGTATCCTGAATCTGTTCAATCCTTCTGCCACAGATCAACACATCCTTTTTCCCGAGATATTCCGGAGCATAGACCTCTGCATTTTTCACCAATAACATGTTCGTTTCCTCTTTTTCCCTTTTATTTTCCCTGTAACTTCTTTTCAGTATATACGATAAAGTCCGTCTTGTCTATCTTCCATCTGACACATAACGCTCCCGCACCTGCCTGCGCACGATAAAGAAGCAGATCACCTGCATGGCAATCGTAATCAGCCAGGATCCCGGATAGGAAATGAACAGCACAAACAGCGACCGGTGTAGCGGAAAAATGCCGTATATCCAGACGATTCTGGTGCCCACTGTTCCGATAATCGACAAAATCATCGGCACGCCCGACCGCCCCATACCGCGCATGGCGCCCGGGAACAGATCCATGATGCCGCACAGGAAATAGGGAATCGTTGTAATGGAAATAATTTCCATTCCAGCTTTGATAACATCCGGCTCCTTCGTATAAATCTGTAAAATCTCCGGCCCGAACACATAGAAAATCGTTCCCAGCGTTCCCGCAATCACCACCGAGATAATCACGCAGTCAATCAGCACCCGATCCATCCGCTTAAATTTGCCCACGCCGTAATTCTGGCTGGTAAAGCTCATGCATGCCTGGGTGACGGAATTCACCGACGCGTAAAGAAAACCAAGCAGATTGTTGGCTGCCGTATAGCCCGCCATAGCAGTGGAACCGAAGGAATTCACGGAGGACTGGAGCATGGCGTTGGAGAAATTAATGACCACGCTCTGGATGCCCGCCGGAATGCCCACCTGGAAAATCTGCCCCAGATAAGACACATTAATCCGCAGCTTCGAAAACCTCAGCTGATAACTGCTCTCCGACCGATAGAGGCAGCGCAGCACCAGAATGCAGGAAATAAGCTGGGACACTACCGTCGCGATAGCTACGCCCTCCACAGCCATGTGGAATTTTACCACCAGAATCACATTCAACACCGCATTGGTGACACCTGCCACAATCAGATACATCAGCGGCCGTCTGGTATCTCCCACAGCACGCAAAATCGCCGCTCCATAATTGTACAGCATAAAAAAGGGCATTCCCAGAAAATAAATCCGCATATAGAGCGTAGATAAATCAATCACATCATCAGGCGTCGCCATCACTTCCAGCGCCCACCGAGCCATTCCCACGCCCACAAACGCCATGGCCACACCACTGAGAAGCGCCACCAAAATGGATGTATGAACCGTCTCCGACATCTCCTGATCCCGCCCCGCCGCGTAGAACCGGGCCGCCAGCACATTGGCTCCCAGCGAAATGCCGATAAATAAGTTCGTGAAAATCGCGATCAGCGCCGTGGTAGAGCCCACCGCCGCCAGGGACTGACTTCCACTGTACTGCCCCACCACGATGATATCCACTGCATTGAACATCAGCTGCAGCACACCGGAAATCATCAGCGGCACCGCGAACACGATCAGCTTGTCCATCAGGGTGCCGTTGCACATGTCGATTTCGTATTTATTCTTTTTCACTTTTATCTCTCCCGTTACTTTCCTGTCTTTTCTTCCAGGTCTTTGTATCTATTATGTTACAGGTATTTTCCGGGAAATGCAATATCTCATCCACAGAAAAACTGCCGCTCATCATCTCACGCTTCGATGCAGCCTCTATCTGTTCAGGAACCGCTTGTATTCACTTTCTGTTTATGATAGCATTGATCCTGAGTTTTGCCGGAAGGAACCGGTGAGCCATCCATTTATCTGGGAGAATTTTCTATGAAACGATTACGTCCTGATTACTATGAACATTTTACCTGCATTGCCGGATCCTGCCCCATCACCTGCTGTCAGGAGTGGAAGATCGCCGTGGACGACGACACAGCTCGGCACTGGAAGAAGCTGGCTCCCCCGGCTGATGTGGAGGAACAGAAGAAAAATCTGAATGCTTATACTATACACAAGGACGGCGAACGGGTCATCGGACTGACCCCGGAACACAAATGTCCGTTTTTAAATCAAGATAAGTTATGTAAACTAGTCTGCGCATACGATGATACCGTACTTTCCAGAACCTGTCAGGACTTTCCCCGGGAGATTCTGCGGTTCCGTACCCACGAAGAGGAAAGCCTGATGGCCGCCTGTCCGGCAGTATTGGATATCTGGCTGGAACTGAAGACGCTTTCCTTCCCCTCTCCCGCGCCGGAGGATCTGCCCTCTGACCGGGCCCGACTTCTGTTCCGGCTGCGCTCTGAGATCATCCGCCTGCTGGATGTAAGCCTCCAGGCGCAGGATAAGGCTACCCCGGCGCAGGCCCTCCTGGAACTCTCCTATATCCTTCAGGAACTGAACCGGGCCGACGCTCTGGACGACGCCCATATCTCCGAATACTTTTCCGATAGCTCCCGTGCGCAGCTCCGCGACGCCATCGCCAATATCGATCTGCCGCCCCTGGACACTCTGGACGAGTGCAATGAGCTTTTACAGGATCTGGCTGTAAATTACCGGAAAGAAGGCCTGTATTCCGGCTATCTGGAACCGATTATCCGGCTGGCTGAAGAGCTTTCCGAGGGCTATGACGAAGAAGAGCTGCTCCGCCATTGGAATACCTTCCGGCAGGATTTTACTGCCTGGCGCCCCTTATTATTCCATTACCTGGAAAATGAGCTCTACTCCGGTCTCCTGCTCCCCGGCAGCGACCTCACGCTCACGACGCTGCTTCTCCATCTGGAATGGATCGTCCTGACCTACGCCGTCATCCGCCATAGCCTGTTCCTGGCCTGGCTTCAGGACGGCAGGCAGCCACTTTCCTACGAGACCGTCCGGAACTACATCGTCATTCTGAACCGCATGACCGGCTACAACGAGGACGACGTCTTTGAATATCTGGAAAACAATTATGGCGCAGATGAGGATGAAGAAGATGTGATAGAGTATCCGCTTGGATATT
>CAKROP010000017.1 GCA_934373375.1 uncultured Anaerosacchariphilus sp. | reverse complement strand
TTATGTATTTGGACGATTATAAGCGTTGGATGGACACAGAACTGGAGGATCCGGCTCTGACAGAGGAACTGAAGGGTATCGAGGGTAAGGACGATGAGATTAAGGATCGCTTCGCAGTGGCCTTGAAGTTCGGTACTGCAGGTCTGCGCGGCGTGCTGGGAGCAGGATCTAACCGTATGAATATCTATGTGGTTCGTCAGGCCACCCAGGGTCTGGCCAACTGGGTAAAGACCCAGGGCGGCAAGCAGCTGGTAGCCATCAGCTACGACAGCCGTATCAACAGCGACGTGTTCGCGAAGACAGCAGCCAGCGTGCTGGCAGCCAATGGAATCAAGGTTCGCATCTACGACGCTCTGATGCCGGTTCCGGCCCTGAGCTTCGCGACCCGTTATTATGAGGCCAATGCAGGAATCATGGTAACGGCATCCCACAATCCGGCGAAATACAACGGCTATAAGGCCTACGGCCCGGACGGCTGCCAGATGACGGACGAGGCGGCTGATATTGTATACACGGAGATTCAGAAGACAGATATCCTGACCGGCGCGAAGGTTATGGATTTTGAGGAAGGAATCAAGGCCGGACTTATTGAATATGTGGGCGACGACTGTAAGGAAGCCCTGTATCAGGCTATCGAGGCCCGCAGCGTGCGTCCGGGAATCTGCGCTGCATCCGGCCTGAAGCTGGTATACTCCCCGCTGAACGGTTCCGGTCTGGTGCCGGTTACCAGGGTGCTGAAGGATATCGGCATCACTGACGTGACCATTGTACCGGAGCAGCAGTATCCGGACGGCAACTTCCCCACCTGCCCGTACCCGAACCCGGAGATCTTTGAGGCTCTTCGTCTGGGACTGGAGCTGGCCAAGAAGACAGAGGCAGACCTGATGCTGGCCACTGACCCGGATGCGGACCGCGTGGGTATCGCCATGAAGTGTCCGGACGGCAGCTACGAGCTGGTATCCGGTAATGAGATGGGCGTACTGCTTCTGGACTACATTTGCGCAGGCCGCATCGAGAAGGGCACCATGCCGAAGAATCCGGTGGCGGTGAAATCCATCGTATCCACCCCGCTGGCGGATGCGGTAGCGAAGAATTACGGCGTGGAGCTGAGAAGCGTTCTGACCGGCTTCAAATGGATTGGAGACCAGATCGCGCAGCTGGAGGCAGCGGGCGAGGTAGACCGCTTTATCTTCGGCTTCGAGGAGAGCTACGGTTATCTGGCAGGCCCCTATGTACGTGACAAGGACGCTATTATCGGTTCTATGCTCATCTGTGAGATGGCAGCTTATTACCGGAGCATTGGTTCCTCTATCAAACAGCGTCTGGAGGAGATCTATGAGAAATATGGCCGTTACCTGAACAAGGTAGACAGCTTTGAGTTCCCGGGACTGTCCGGTATGGACAAGATGGCCGGCATTATGGACGGGCTGCGCCAGAATCCGCCTGCAAGGATCGGCGATTACGCGGTAGTGAAGGTAACCGATTACAAGAAGCCTGAGGAGACTGGCCTCCCGGCAGCCAATGTTCTGGTGTACAAGCTGGAAGGCGGCGCCGAGGTCATCGTTCGTCCCTCCGGAACCGAGCCGAAGATCAAGACCTATTTTACTACGCTCGGAAAAGATCTGGCAGAGGCCCAGGCTCAGAAGGATGCGCTGGCAGCAGCAATCGCTCCCATATTTGAGTAACAAAACCCGAAATGCCTTGACAAATAATTGAGAAACGGGTATAAATAGGAAAGAAGATATGGCAGAACGCACACACAGACATATCATCGACAAAAAAGAGTAGTAGTATTATTAGGAGGAATTACCAGATGAACAGAATGGAATTAGTTGCTGCTATCGCAGAGAAGACTGAATTATCCAAGAAGGACGCAGAGAAGGCTCTGAAGGCTTTCACAGACGTAGTAGCAGAGGAGCTGAAGAAGGGCGAGAAGATCCAGCTGGTTGGATTCGGAACCTTCGAGGTATCTGAGAGAGCTGCAAGAGAGGGAAGAAACCCGCAGACTGGCGAGGCTATGAAGATTGCGGCTTCCAAGTCCCCGAAGTTTAAGGCTGGAAAAGCGCTGAAGGATGCTCTGAACTAATCTATGCGTCTTGATAAATATTTAAAGATTTCCCGGCTGATTAAGCGGAGAACCGTAGCCAATGAAGCCTGTGACGCAGGACGCGTGCTGGTCAACGACAAGGTGGCCAAGGCGTCTGTGAACGTGAAGGCGGGCGACATCATCGAGATTCAGTTTGGCAGCAAGTCCGTAAGGGTGGAGGTTCTGGACGTCCAGGAGACCGTCCGCAAGGATGACGCAAAAGAGCTGTATCGTTATCTGTAAGAAGCAGGAATACTGAGAAAGACCTTTTCATACATTTAATCATGGATTAAGTGAATGGGGAGGTCTTTTTTTGGAAGAAAAGCAATACGCGAAAGCTCATAAGCTGCTCTTAAGCAACCGGCGGACGGGCACCATCAGCGGCGTGACCGACGTGATTTCCTTCGATATTGCGGAAATCCTGCTGGAGACGGAACAGGGTATGCTGACCATCAAAGGCGCCGATCTCCATGTGAACCGTCTGACCCTGGAGAAGGGTGAGGTGGATATCGAGGGACGGATAGACAGCATGGCCTATTCGGAGGTCACAGATTTTCATAAGGCGGGCGCGTCGATCCTGGGCCGCCTGTTCAAATAGCCTATGGCCGGTGGAATTCTTTTTGAACTGCAGTTTTTTGGAAAAGCCTTTCTCTGCGGCGCGGCCCTGGCCTTCCTGTACGGGGGACTGAAGGTCTTCCGGCGGCTGGTTTTCCATGGAACCGTCTGGATGGCAGCGGAGGATCTGATCTACTGGCTGCTCTGCGGTTTCCTGATTTTCCGGATGCTGTACCGGGAGAACAGCGGGGCGGTAAGGGGCTTTGCGGTGGTGGCAGTGGCGTTGGGCATGCTTTCCTGGCTGCTGCTTTCGAAAATGCTTCGAAATATGGTCAATTTCATAAGAAAAAAATTGCATAAATGTATAAAAAAGATTATAATTAAATAAATATACCCGCAGACAGAGGTTTCTGTGGGAAACGCGAAGAAAGACTGGCTGTGGAAATAGTTTTCAGAATGAAAGTGAGGCGAAAGGAGCTATGACGACGAAGACCCGGCGCGGAATGAATCGCAGAAAGCGTATGGGCTACCGACTGATTGTACTGACAGTCATGTGTCTTCTGGTAACGGGTTTTTATGCGAAGCATCAGCTCCAGCAGAAGAATGCGGCCTATCAGAAGCAGGAAGAACAGCTGATGGCTCAGATCGAAGAAGAGGAACAGCGCTCGAAGGATATCGAGGAGCTTGGCAAATACGTCCAGACCAAGAAGTATGTGGAGGAAGTGGCGAAGGAGCGGCTCGGACTGGTTTATCCCGATGAGATTCTGTTCAAGGCTAAAGAATAATTGGTTTACATAATATGCGAATGGAAGGGCTGTCCGGGACCGGGAAGGTTCCGGACAGCCTTTATGCTTTCCGGCAGGTTCTTAAACCGTATTCTATGTCCCCTTTTGCCGAAAAGATCTGAAATCACCCGCCTCCATTTGACAAAATAATCCGTTTCGGTCCTCTATAATTCCCAATCACACAGACACACACAGAAGACGAGGAGGAGTAAAAGGTGAGACGAGAGGAAAATTATGGCTGGCTCTACGGAATTGTGGCGGGCAGCTGTGTGGCGGCGATGCAGATCGGCGTGGGGATGCTTCAGATGGATCGGGATTACGCCATCCTGCTGGGGGCGGCCCAGGGGCTTTTGGTGTGTTCGCTGACGGTGATCTGCGGCGGGATTCTGGCATGGATTTTAAGACCCCTTCCCATGGAAAATGAGGAAACGCCCCATCCGGTGCAGCAGCGCCTGCGGGATTACCGGGAGGCCTTCGGCAATCTGGCGATAAGCTTCGCGGGAGGAGGGCAGAAAGCGGAAGCCGTTCCGGAGAACGAACAGCTGGATAAGACAGAGAAAATGAAGCTGCTCTGGAAGACCAGGCTGGAGGAAAACCGCGCGGCAGTGGCGATACAGCTGGGAGAAATGGCCCAGATCATGACGGATACCGTAGAATATGCCTGGGATACCAGGCCGGACGAGGAACTGGAAGAGGTTTTAGCGAAAAAACTGAAGGGCATGGGACTCTGCGTCCATTCAGTGCTGGTCTATCAGGAGGAGCACCGGCGGCAGGAGGTGTATCTGACGGTCAGTACCCGCAGGCGGAAATGTGTGGCGACGAAGGATATTGCGGAGGTGTTGTCCAGGATGATGAAGAAGGCCATGATGCCGGGCAAGGACAGCCGGGCCTTTGTGGGGAGCGAGAAGGTGACAGTGCTTTTCGCGGAACGGACGAACTTCCAAGTGCTCTGCGGCGTAGAGAAGGCGGTCAAAAGTAAAGAAACCATTTCCGGGGACAATTTTTCCCTGCATCGGTGCCGGGAGGGGCAGTTTATCGGAGCGCTGTCGGACGGTATGGGGTCCGGCATGGCCGCTTACCGGGACAGTGAGATGGTCATCGATCTGCTGGAGCAGTTTCTGGAGGCGGGATTCTCCAAGGAGACGGCGGTGCGGATGATCAATTCGGCGTTGATCGTGCGGTCGGACGCGCAGGTGTTCTCCACCATTGATATCAGTTCGCTGGATTTGTATACGGGTATCTGCGAGTTCCTGAAGGTGGGCGCGTCCACCACCTTTATCCGGCGGGAAAACTGGGTGGAAACCATTTCCTCAACCAGCCTGCCTGCGGGCGTCTTTCACAAGCTGGAGCCGGACTGTACCAGTAAAAAGCTCTACGACGGCGACATGGTCATCATGGTCACCGACGGCGTGCTGGATGCGCTGCCTGCGGCTCATCAGGAAAAATTGATGAAGGATATCATTCTGGAGCATGATACAGGAAATCCGTCCGAGCTGGCGGCTTACATTCTGGCCCGGGTGCGTCAGTACCGGGAGAAGGAGCCCGCCGACGATATGACGGTGCTGGTGATGGGGCTGGTAAAGTATTAAAGAGATATGGTATACTAAAAGCAATGGAAAAACTACGAAAGGAAAACTGGAAAATGCTGGATCGTGTGCGTGCATTTACAGAAAAATATCAGATGATTCGTCCGGGAGACAGGATTGTGGCGGGCATATCGGGAGGTGCGGATTCCGTATGCCTGCTTTTCCTGTTGAAAGAGCTGTGCGGAGAAAAGGGCGCAGCGCTGTCCGCAGTGCATGTAAATCATTGTCTGCGGGGCGCGGAGGCCGACGGGGACGAGGCCTATGTACGGGAGCTTTGCGGAAGCCTGGAGGTTCCGCTTTCCGTCCGTTCCTTCGACGTGCAGGGAAGGTCTCGGCGGGAGCATCTGACGCTGGAGGAGGCCGGCCGGTTCTGCAGGTATGAGGCCTTCGCGGAGGAAGCGGAGCGTCTTGGGGGCGCGCGGATTGCGGTGGCCCACCATGCGGGGGATCAGGCGGAGACGGTACTGTTTCAGCTGTTCCGCGGAAGCGGCCTAAAGGGGCTGTCCGGCATGAGCCCGGCGCGGGACAATATCATTCGGCCTTTGCTCTGTGCAGAGCGTGAGGAAATC
Organism: uncultured Anaerosacchariphilus sp.; assembly: GCA_934373375.1. Classification (GTDB taxonomy): domain Bacteria; phylum Bacillota; class Clostridia; order Lachnospirales; family Lachnospiraceae; genus Laedolimicola. The sequence continues at coordinate 9,046 of CAKROP010000017.1, read as the reverse complement.
GAGGCGTGGCTGACCGGGCGTGGGATAGCCTGGCGCACTGACAGCACGAACCTGAGCATGGATTACACACGCAACCGGATTCGGGGCGGCATTCTGAAGACGGCCCGGGAGAATGTCAACGCGAAGGCGATCCGACATGTGGCCGAGGCGGCTGCGGAGCTTGGGGAGGTGGAGGCGTTTCTGGAGCGGAAGACGGCGGAAGCCTACCGGCTCTGTGTGCGGGAAGAGGACGGCGCGCGGTTTGTCTTCACGAACGCATTTTCCATGCAGGATCCCCTGATCGGAAGCAGGCTGCTGAGGCGGTGCATGGCGGAGCTTGGCGGACTCAAGGACGTGGAGCGGGTTCACATCGAGATGCTCCGGGAGCTGTTCGAAAAGCAGACCGGGAGCAGAATGGATCTGCCGGGTGGCCGCAGCGCAAGACGGGAATATGAGGGCGTGCGGCTCAGTCGGAGTGAGAAGCCTGCGCGGCAGCAGGACAGTGAGAAAACCAGTCCCATATCGTTTTGTCCGGAGATTCCCGGCAGCGTTGCCATCCGGGGACGAAAATGGGAATTTGCCCTGTATCCGGCGGAAAAAATTGAAATTATTCCCCAAAAAACATATACGAAATGGTTTGACTATGATAAAATAAAAAAATGTCTGGAGATCCGGGGGCGTAAGCCCGGTGATTATCTGGAGATTAACAGAGCGCACGGGCGCAAAAAGCTGAAGGCGTATCTGATTGATGAAAAGGTGCCGGCATCGGAGCGGGACGAGCTTCTGCTGCTGGCGGATGGATCGCATATTGTATGGATTCCGGGGCATCGTATCAGCGAAGCGTACAAGGTCACGGAAGAGACAAGGAACATTTTAAAAGTACAGATAAACGGAGGAAATGAACATGGCTGAGAAAATCAGAGTTATGATTCCCGAAGAGGAAGTAGACGCGAAGATCAAAGAGCTGGGACAGAAGATCAGCGAAAAGTTTGCAGGCGAAGAGGTTCACCTGATTTGTATCCTGAAGGGCAGCGTATTCTTTGTATGCGAGCTGGCCAAGAGAATTACCGTGCCGGTGACCATCGATTTTATGCAGGTATCCAGCTACGGCGCGGAGACCAAGTCCAGCGGCGTGGTACGCTTAAGCAAGGACCTTGACGAGCCGCTGCAGGGCAAGAACGTGATTATCGTAGAGGACATCATTGATTCCGGACGGACCTTAAGCCACCTGGTAAAGCTTCTGGGACAGCGTAATCCGAAGACCATGACCCTGTGTACCCTGCTTGACAAGCCGGACCGCAGAGTCGTAGATGTGGACGTGGAATACACCGGATTTACGATTCCGGATGAGTTCGTGGTGGGCTATGGCCTGGATTACGATCAGAAATACCGGAATCTGCCGTATATCGGCGTGTTAGAGTTCGTCGATTAACTTTAAGGAGGACACATTTTGAACAACAGACAATTTCGGATTTCCGGAATCTATTTCGTGTTTTTACTGGTACTGGTCTATCTGTTCAGTACCTACGTAAAGCGGATGGACATGGAAAATCTGTATACCTATCAGCAGTTTGAGACTGCCGTGGAGAACGGCGAGGTAGTATCTGCCGTGATCAGCCAGTCCGAAGCTACACCTACCGGCACGGTGCGCCTGACCCTGAAGGACGGCAGCCGTCAGGATGTGAATGTGGCAGACACCACAGAGGCCAGAGAGCTTCTGGAGTCTGAGAATGTGGCGGTAGCCTTCGCTGCAGTGAGCACCAATAACTGGATGGCGACCCTGGGTGCGCCTCTTCTGGCGGCTGTAGTGGCCGTAGTCGTTATGATGATCCTGATGAACCGTCAGGCCAACGGCGGCGGTGGCGGCAAGATGATGGATTTCGGCAGAAGCCGGGCACGTATGACCACCCAGGAGCAGATTAACACCACCTTTAAAAATGTGGCAGGTCTGCAGGAAGAAAAAGAAGAGCTTCGTGAGATCGTAGATTTCCTGAAGCTTCCCCAGAAATATACTCAGGTAGGCGCGCGTATCCCGAAAGGCGTGTTGCTGGAGGGTCCTCCCGGAACCGGTAAGACCCTGCTTGCCAAGGCCGTCGCAGGCGAGGCAGGCGTGCCGTTCTTCAGTATCTCCGGTTCGGATTTCGTAGAGATGTTCGTCGGTGTAGGTGCTTCCCGTGTCCGTGATCTGTTCGCGGACGCCAAGAAGAACAGCCCCTGTATTGTATTTATCGACGAGATTGACGCAGTGGCGAGACGCCGCGGCAGCGGTATGGGCGGCGGTCATGATGAGCGTGAGCAGACCCTGAACCAGCTGCTGGTGGAGATGGACGGCTTTGGCGTCAACGAGGGCATCATCGTCATGGCGGCCACCAACCGTGTGGACATTCTTGATCCGGCCATCTTACGTCCGGGCCGTTTTGACCGTAAGATCATGGTGGGCAGACCGGATGTGCGCGGCAGAGAAGAGATTCTGCAGGTTCATGCGAAGAATAAGCCGTTGGCAGAGGATGTGGATTTGAAGCAGATAGCCCAGACCACCGCAGGCATGACCGGCGCGGATCTGGAAAATCTGATGAATGAGGCAGCCATTCTGGCAGCCAAGGACAACCGTCCTTATATCACCCAGGCGGATATCCGCAAGTCCTTCGTGAAGGTGGGTATCGGCGCGGAGAAAAAGAGCCGCATCGTCTCCGAGAAGGAGAAGCGCATCACCGCGTACCACGAGGCAGGCCACGCGATTCTGTTCCACGTGCTGCCGGATGTGGGTCCTGTATACAGTGTATCCATCATTCCCACCGGCGTAGGAGCGGCCGGTTACACCATGCCATTGCCGGAGAAGGATGAGATGTTCAATACCAAGGGAAAGATGCTGCAGGATATCGAGGTATCCTTAGGAGGCCGTATCGCTGAGGAACTGATTTTCGACGATATTACCACCGGCGCTTCCCAGGATATCAAGCAGGCTACGAGAGTGGCCCGCGCCATGGTCACCAAGTACGGCATGTCCGACGAGCTTGGTCTGGTCAGCTATGATTCCGACGAGGAAGTCTTCCTGGGCCGTGACTACGGCCACACCAAGGGTTATGGCGAGAACGTGGCAAGCAAGATCGATTCGGAAGTCAAGCGCATCGTAGACGAGTGCTACGACAAGGCCAAAGCCATCATCCTGGATCACCGCGACGTCCTGGACGCAGCCGCAGCGCTGCTGCTGGAGAAAGAAAAGATCTCAAGGGACGAGTTTGAGGCGTTGTTCGAAAAAGAAGAGGACGTACCGGCTGTATAAAAGTGAGCAAGCAGAGCCAGACCAGCATTTCCGTCATTATGACGGATTGCTATTGTGAATATTTCACAAAAACTAATACTGATTTTTGTGAAGTTTGTGCACACTTATCGCGACATTATGATATAATAATACTCGTAAAACCCCCAATACATTATATAGTTTTTGCTACACCCCATAAGTAAAAAGAAATACCTTCTCCTGAAACAGACAGCGCAAGCTGTCTGTTTCACTTTATGTAAAAATATCCGTGAAACCGGCAGAGACAGAATCTATAGGACAAAAACAGTTACGTGGGTAAAGATTGTTACGGAATAAACAAATGTTGAAATGGAAGAGCCGGTATTATAAAATGATAATCAGGAATCGGCCGCGGGAGAGCGGCTGTGACAGAAAGAGAGAGAATTATGGGAAAGATTAACCGACAGGCGCTTTTCGTGGAGGAGTCGGAGGGCTTCCGGATTCCGCTGGAGCCGAAGGCGGGCGACCGGGTGAAGCTGCGCTTTCGAACTGCGAAAGATAATGTGGAAAGTGTATATTTTATCAGCGGAGAGGAACGGAATCCGATGACGAAGGTCTGTTCCGCAGGCCGCTTTGACTATTACGAAATCGAGACCAAAGTAGGAACTGACACCATCTATTATTATTTTGAAATCCGTTCCGATGAGGAGCGGCTTTTTTATAATAAGCTGAGCATCACCAATAATCTGCAGGACAGCTACGCGTTCCGCATCATTCCGGGCTTCGCTACGCCGGACTGGGCCAAGGGCGCGGTCATGTACCAGATCTACGTGGATCGCTTCTGCAACGGCGATCCCACCAATGATGTGCTGACAGGAGAATACAGCTATATCCACCAGCAGGTGGAGCAGGTAAAGGACTGGAGCGAACCGCCTGAGGGCATGGACGTGCGCCGGTTCTACGGCGGTGATCTGCAGGGCATCCTGGATAAATTGGATTATCTGCAGGATTTGGGCGTCGAGGTCATTTACATGAACCCGATATTCGTGTCCCCGTCCAATCATAAATACGATTGTCAGGATTATGATTATATCGATCCCCATTATACAGTGATCAAGGAGGATGGCGGCGAGCTGCTCCCACCGGGTGAGCTGGATAATAAAAAAGCGACAAAGTATATTAAGCGCGTAGTGAGCAAGGAAAACCTGGAGGCCAGCAACGAATTCTTTATCCATTTTGTGGAGGAAGTGCATAAACGCGGCATGCGCGTGCTTCTGGACGGCGTCTTTAACCACTGCGGATCCTTCAACAAATGGCTGGATCGGGAATGTATCTATGAGGATGACGGCGACTACGAAAAGGGCGCTTATGTCTCCGAGAACAGCCCCTACCGGAATTTCTTCAAGTTCAATAATACCCATGAGTGGCCGTACAATCCCTATTACGACGGCTGGTGGGGTCACGATACCCTGCCGAAGCTGAGCTACGAGACCTCGCAGGAGCTTTATGACTATATTATGGGCATTGCCCGGAAATGGGTTTCTCCGCCTTACAATGTGGACGGTTGGCGTCTGGACGTGGCGGCTGATCTGGGCCTGTCCGTCGATTTCAATCACAAGTTCTGGCAGGATTTCCGGAAAAACGTGAAAGAGGCCAATCCGGAGGCTGTCATTTATGCGGAGCATTACGGCGACGCCACCAGCTGGCTGAAGGGTGGCGAGTGGGATTCCATTATGAATTACGATACTTTCATGGAACCCATCACCTGGTATCTGACCGGAATGGAGAAGCACAGCGATGGCAGAGAACCGGATCTGATGAACAATGCGGATATCTTTATTGATACCCTGCGGGAAAAATCCTGCGCCTTTACGGGTCAGTCCTATCTGATCGCCATGAATCAGCTTTCGAACCACGACCATTCCCGTTTTCTGACCCGCACCAACCATAAGGTAGGCCGCGTGGATGAACTGGGCAGCGAGGCGGCCGAGAAAGGCGTCTCCAAGGCGGTCTTCCGGGAGGCGGTGGCCATGATGATGACCTGGCACGGCGCGCCGACCATTTACTATGGCGACGAGGCCGGCGTCTGCGGCTTTACCGATCCGGACAGCCGGAGAACCTATCCCTGGGGCCATGAGGATCAGGAGCTGATCCGATACCACAAGGAACTGATCCGCGTCCGCAAAGAGAACCCGGCCTGTCGTCGGGGCAGCGGCATCCCGGTGTACGCCAAAGGCGGACATTTCGCCTTCGGCCGATTCCTGGGCGACAACCATGTGCTGACCATTATCAATAATACAGAGGAGGCCGAGCGCATGACGATTCCGGTCTGGCAGATCGAGATCCCGGACGGCGAACTGTTTGAGCGCCAGGTGTTGTCCATGGAAGAAGAATTTAACCTGGAAAAAGCCCACTATCTGGTGTGCGACGGCAAGATTGAGATTTATATGCCGCCCTATTCCGCGGCTGTTATGAGCCATACCGGAAATAATTAAGAGATAGGGGATAAAAAACAAAAAATTTCCGAATACACGAAAAAGAAAAAAGGGGTTGACAAATCCCTACCAACATGATAGATTAATAAAAAATTTAATGAACTAAACCGTTGAAGCGGAGATAACGATGTTCATGCGCGCCCAGAGAGTCCGGGGAGGTGGGAGCCGGATCGAGATGCAGGATATCAAATGGACCGCTGAGGGCGCAGTCAAAGGTTGGATATCAGAATAGATATTATGTAAACCAAGTATTCTGCGACGTAGGGCATACGTCAGTTGCCGGGAATATGTAGGTATTCCGCAAAGAGCACGGGTCGTTCCGTGAAACAGGGTGGTACCGCGGGTAGCATATAATTTGTAGAACTCGTCCCTGACAGATCTTAGATCTGTCAGGGATTTTTTTATGCAACAGGAAATTCTGATGGAATTCCCTGTTACATAAAAAACATCATCGCGCTGAGGCGGAGAATCCTGCATAGCAGGATTCCCTTATTGGAGGGAAAGCCATATGAATATTTTAGACGAAATCGCAGGAAGAACCAGAGAACGGATCGAGGAGGAGAAAAGAAAGCAGAGTCTCTTGGACCTGAAATACAGAATCCGGGAGCAGGAAAGACAAGCCTCCTCTTTCTACGGGGCGCTGGCCGCGCCGGGCATGTCTTACATCTGCGAGCTGAAGAAAGCGTCGCCGTCCAAAGGTTTGATTGCCCCGGAGTTCCCCTATGTGGAGATCGCCCGGGAGTACGAGGCGGCAGGCGCGTCGGCCATCTCCTGTCTGACGGAGCCCTATTATTTTCAGGGGGCGGACCGGTATCTTCAGGAGGTCGTACAGAACGTATCCATCCCGATTCTCCGGAAGGACTTCACCGTGGACGAATACATGATTTACCAGGCGAAGGAGCTGGGCGCGTCTGCAGTGCTTCTCATCTGCGCCATCCTGGAGGAAGCGCAGGTACGGGAATACCGGCAGATAGCCGAGGAGCTGGGGCTGGACGCCCTGGTGGAGGCCCACGACGAGCGGGAAGTGGAGATGGCTCTGAACGCAGGCGCGCGGATCGTAGGCGTGAACAACCGGGATTTAAGAACCTTCGAGGTGAATATGCAGAACAGCATCCGACTTCGGAACATGGCTCCCCGGGATGTGGTATTTATCTCCGAGAGCGGCATCAAAGGTCCCGAGGATATCCGGGTTCTCTACGAAAATGAGGTGGACGCGGTGCTCATCGGCGAGACCCTGATGCGAAGCCCCGATAAGGGAGAGGCTCTGCGGCAGTTAAACGGCGGGACGCTTACGCGGCTGCGTCTGGCGGTATAAAACAGTGAAATGAGAAAAATAAAATACAGCAAAGGAAAGAGGAGAATACAATGTCAAAAGGAAGATTTGGAATCCACGGCGGCCAGTACATTCCGGAAACACTGATGAACGCAGTGATTGAGCTGGAAGAGGCCTACAACCACTACAAGGACGACCCGGAGTTTAACCGGGAGCTCACAGAGCTTCTGAACGATTACGCGGGACGGCCCTCCAGACTCTACTATGCGGAGCGTATGACCAAGGATCTGGGTGGCGCGAAGATTTATCTGAAGCGTGAGGATCTGAACCACACCGGAGCCCACAAGATCAACAATGTGCTGGGTCAGGTGCTGCTGGCGAAAAAGATGGGCAAGACCCGCGTCATCGCCGAGACCGGCGCAGGCCAGCATGGCGTAGCGACGGCCACTGCGGCGGCGCTGATGGACATGGAATGTGAGATTTTCATGGGAAAAGAGGACACGGAGCGGCAGGCCCTGAACGTATACCGGATGCGGCTCCTGGGCGCAAAGGTTCACGCAGTGACCAGCGGAACAGCCACCCTGAAGGACGCAGTGTCCGAGACCATGCGGGAATGGACAAACCGGATCGCGGATACCCATTATGTGCTGGGTTCCGTCATGGGGCCTCATCCGTTTCCAACAATTGTAAGAGATTTCCAGGCAGTTATTTCCAAGGAGACGAAGCAACAGCTGATGGAGAAAGAAGGACGGCTGCCGGATGCGGTGCTGGCCTGCGTGGGCGGCGGCTCCAATGCCATCGGAAGCTTCTACCATTTCATCGGGAATCCGGAGGTACAGCTCATTGGCTGCGAGGCAGCGGGACGGGGCGTCAATACAGCGGAGACGGCGGCCACTATTGCCACCGGACGCTTAGGGATCTTCCACGGCATGAAGTCTTATTTCTGCCAGGATGAATACGGACAGATCGCGCCGGTGTACTCCATTTCCGCGGGGCTGGATTATCCGGGCGTGGGACCGGAGCATGCGCATCTTTACGATATTGGCCGGGCTCAGTATGTGCCGGTGACCGACGACGAGGCTGTGGAGGCCTTCGAGTACCTGTCCCGGACTGAGGGAATCATTCCGGCCATCGAGAGCGCCCATGCGGTGGCCTATGCAAGAAAGCTGGCGCCCACCATGGACAAGGATCAGATTATCGTCGTTACTATTTCCGGACGGGGCGACAAGGACTGCGCGGCCATTGCCCGTTACAGAGGGGAGGATCTTCATGAGTAAAAAAGTTGCAGACGCATTTGCAAATGGAAAGGCATTTATCCCGTTCATTACCTGCGGCGACCCGTCGCTGGAGGTGACGGAGCAGCTGGTCTACGCCTGCGAGGAGGCGGGCGCGGACTTAATCGAGCTGGGTATCCCATTCTCAGATCCGACCGCAGAGGGTCCGGTCATCCAGGCGGCTAACATGCGGGCTCTGGCGGGCGGCGTGACCACCGACAAGATCTTCGCCATGGTGGGGCGGATCCGGCAGAAGACCGACATTCCCATGGTATTCATGACCTATGCCAACGTGGTATTTTCCTATGGAAAAGGCACCGGGGACTTTATTCGCCGGGCAGCTGAAATTGGCATGAACGGCCTGATTCTTCCGGATGTACCCTTTGAAGAAAAGGAAGAATTTGACAGCGTGTGCAGGCAGTACGGACTGGATCTGATTTCCCTGATTGCCCCCACCTCCCATGAACGCATCAAAATGATCGCAAAAGAGGCGAACGGTTTCGTTTACTGCGTATCTTCCTTAGGCGTTACCGGAACCCGGACCGAGATCACCACGGATATCGGAGCTATGGTAAAGCTGGTCAAAGAGACGAAGGACATTCCCTGCGCGGTGGGCTTCGGTATCTCTACCCCGGAGCAGGCCAAGAAGATGGCCTCCCAGTCTGACGGAGCCATCGTGGGATCAGCCATCGTGAAGCTCTGCGCGGCCTACGGCGCGCAGTGTGTGCCGAAGGTCAGAGAGTACGTGAAGTCCATGAAGGACGCGGTGCGGGAGGCCTAAGGG
>CAKROP010000016.1 GCA_934373375.1 uncultured Anaerosacchariphilus sp. | reverse complement strand
TCTCTGTAAAAGGCGCATACAGCTTACTCTTTTCTTCGTAGCGTTTGCATTTTGCTCAGATAAAAGAAGCGTAACACAGGATAATTTTTTTGTCAAGATCTCTACAGCAGGGAAGCGGCTTCCTTATCCATAATCAGGGTAAAGAATGGATGCAGGGTCAGCAGTGTAGACGGCACCTTCGGGTCTATCACGCCAGACATCAGCTTCTTCACCGACTCTGCCTTCCGCTTACCGGAAGCAATCATAACCAGCTTACGGGCGCGCATGATACTTCTGGGACCCATGGTGACATAGTAATCCGGTACGTCCTCCTCCACGTTGTTGAACTCCTCGAAGAGACGGCTTCTCAGGTACTCGTCGCAATCCACTCTTCTGGTCAGGTCTCCGAACTCGGTGGTTCCCGGCAGGTTGCCGCAGAAATGGCCGTCCCAGCCAAGGCCCAGAATCACGGCGTCCAGACCGCCGTCCGTCAGAATTTCCTCATCCCGCTTCCTATGACTAACTTATTTCGCTTAAGTATTCCATCTGGATATCTTCGGCGGAAAACTCACCGGTGGAAACGTGAATAGAGAGAACGGCGGTGGCGGTGCCATTGCCATGGACGATTCGAACTGCGTTCTGAATCTGTATGGCGGTGAAATTTCCGGAAATAATGGATATAAACAGGGCGGAGCAATTCTGCTGAATAATAAGGATGGCAAGAGCGGTAAAGTGAATCTGTATGGCGGTACCATCCGTAATAACAGCGCAGAATCCGGCGGTGCTATCTTTGTAAGAGGTGCCGGTACGGTGAATTTCTGCGGAGGTACTGTCAGCGAAAATACAGCAACAAATTCAGGTGGGGTCCTGTACATGGAGGGCGAAGGTACGGTTACACTTTCTGGTTCCAATATCCAGAAGAACAGTGCTGACAGGGGCGGAGCCATTTATATGAACCAAAGCGGTAAAGTAGAACTGACAGGTGGTACGGTAAATGGAAATAAAGCAAACATAGATGGCGGAGCTGTTTACATAAAAGATGGTACGGTAACGCTTTCAGGAGCCACTGTCAGTAAGAATGAAGCCAAATGGGGCGCGGCTGTTTATGTGAATGATGGAGGCAGTGCTGCATTATCCGGCGGAGCCATCAGCGAGAACAACGCAAGCGAACAGGGTGGAGCAGTCTTTCTGCGTAATGGCGGCAATGTAACGCTGTCCGGAACTGAGATTACAGGAAATAAAGCCTATAAAGGCGGAGCCATTTATGTGAACCAGGGCGGTGTGATAGAGCTGTCCGGCAGTAAGGTAGAGGACAATCAGGCAGATTGGGACGGCGGCGGTATCTATCTGACTGAAAACACCACAGTGAATTTCAACAGTGGAACCGTTACTGGAAATCGCGCCAGATGGGGTGGCGGCTTCTACCTGTTTGGTGGCGGAACCCTGAACCTGAGCGGTGGCAGCCTTACCGGAAATATTGCGGAAAATACAAGTGGTGATGGAAGGATCAGTGCAGGCGGTGGTGTCTATAGCGACAATGGTAATATTACGCTCTCCGGCACAGCCGTTACCGGAAATAAAGCCGACTGGGGCGGCGGCTTCCATGTCACATCAGGTACGAAGCTTACGATAGCAGGCGGCAGCATTTCGGCAAACACGGCCAGTCTGGGCAGCGGAGCATATCTGGATTCAGCGGGAACCATCATAGCAGCCGGAAGCAATGTGGAGGATACCATTTACAATGAAGGAAGGATAGAACCGAATGCGGAAAGCACAGCCGAGACCGCTTTCCGGGGCGAAGTAACAAACAGCGGCACCATTTCCGGCGGGTCTTTCAGCGGTGCGGTAATAAATAGCGGCACCATTTCCGGCGGCACCTTCAGCAATACCGTAACAAATAAAAACACCATTGAAAATGGTACGTTTAAGGGTAAGGTAGTCTGCGCGGGAAGCACTGCAGACGGTAATGCGAGCGGCCCGTTGAGCGGTGGCACGATCAAAGGCGGTACCTATGCGCAGTCCATAGAGATGAAAGCCGGTACTGTTTATACGGGTGATAAGCTGGCGGTAGTGGATGACTCCCATCTGTTGACCTATATGCTGGATGGCGCAGTCTACCTGCGTCAGGTACTGGATGATACCGTATGGCCGACGCAGAAAACGGCTCCGAAAAAGACCGGTGCCTATTTTGAAGGCTGGTATTACACAGACGGCACACGCCTGGCCTATAACACATCCATTTCCGGTGACTGTACTGTGACAGCGCGGTATAACAGCAGCTATGACGGTACAGAAGAGCATCCTGTCCCAATCAGTTCGGTAGAAGATCTGTATCTGTTTTGGGGAAATGTGAATCAATATGGGGAAGTCGGCCTCTGCGCGAAGCTGATGAATGATATCGTACTCAACGAGGGAACCTTCGACGCGGACGGTAATTATTCCGGCGGCACGGCGACGGAGTGGACGCCAATCGGAACTTATGAAGCGCCCTACACAGGTATATTTGATGGCGACGGGCATACAATCCGGGGCCTGTATAGTAATAGTGGTGATGACTATCAGGGTCTTTTCGCAAAGCTGAAAAATGCCATAGTAAAAGATCTGACAGTAACGGGATATATAAAAGGATATGATTATGTGGGCGCCATCGCGGGAGTGGCGAGAGGTACGACCAATATTTTAAACTGCAGGAGTGAATGCACGATAAAAGCTGATGATAATATTGGCGGTATTGTGGGAGAAAGCTATGATAGCGTTGTCATCCGTGATTGCTATAATGCGGGTGAGATCCGTGGAGACGAAGATATCGGCGGCATCGTAGGAGATGCCAATGACAATACAATTATCGAGAATTGTCATAATTTAGGTGCAATTACCAATGAGGATGATGATGATACCGGTGGTATTGCAGGTGTTATCTATGATAATGTTATCGTCCGAAATTGCAGCAATACCGGTACCGTGAGCGGCGATGACGATATCGGTGGTATCGTAGGAGATATCAATGACAGTGGAGTCGTTGAAAATTGCTATAATACCGGTGAGGTGAGCGGTGATGATGATATCGGCGGTATCGCAGGAGAAACCCCGGAAGCAGGAGGCATACAGGATTGTTATAATCTGGGTAAAGTAACAGGTAACCGTCATACAGGCGGTGTGGCAGGACATCACAGAGGGGAAATGGAATCCTGTTATAATATGGGTACTGTCAGCGCTACAGGCGGTGAAAGCGAATATGGAGCGATTGCGGGTTATGTCTATGGGTATGATTACAATGAAGAGCATTATGGTGGCAAGCTAAAAGATTGCTATTATCTGAATGGTACAGCGGCAAAGGGTATCGGAGCAAACGACAATACCAGCGAAAGCGAGGTTGTGGCACCGACAGCCTATGATGCAGCCGCCTTTGCCAAGTGCACCGTGCTGAATCTGTTGATTGCCAACCGTACCGGCGATGAGAACCCCTGGGACGCCGATGGCTGCAAGCCCCTGACCGATGCGGCAGAGGATACGGCAGAACTCCCGGTACTGGCATGGCAGAGGCTGGCGGCACGGCATCATGGCGGGGAGGCCACCTGCAAGGACAGGGCGGTCTGCAGCGGCTGCGGAAAGGAATATGGCAGCCTGAATACGCAGAATCATATCCACCTTCAACATGTTCCGGCAAAGGCTGCGACCAAGAACGCCGAGGGCAATATTGAGTACTGGTACTGCGACGGCTGCGGCAAATATTACAGCGACGAGGCTGCCACAAAGGAAATTACAAAGGACGCGACGATCATAGCGAAGCTTACGGAAAAGCCGGCTGACACAAAATCATCCGGTACTAAAACAAGCCATAGCAAATCATCGGTCTCCAGTCCGAAGACAAAGGGCAAGAGCCCGGAAACCGGCGATACAAACGAGCTGCAGCTCTGGCTTGCGCTTCTGTTCCTGAGCAGCGGTGCGGTATTAGGCGCATTGGTTGGCAGCAGAAGGAAAAAATACAGCAAATAAATAAGCATCAGAAAAGGGGAATGTGATAAATACCAGAAGGGACTGCCGCTTCATCACCGAGCACAGGTGACGGAGTGGCAGTCCCTTTTGGTATATGGAAATGTTTTCAAAGGAATTTGTTCTGTCAAAACGAAATAATTGTAGGACAATAATATAAATAAATGGACAAAATGCATAAAATTAATAGGAACATATTGGCGAAAAACAACATTTACAAACAAATAAATAGACGATGTAATAAAAGCACAGTAGAAATTGTCCTACAAACACGGAGGAAAACATTTAAAAGGAGGATAACTATGAAAAAGAAAGTATTGGCAGCGCTTCTGGCAGCAACGATGGTAGTCGGAATGACCGCATGCGGCGGTTCCAAGGATGCGACCGCAGACGCACCGGCAGCAGACACCACCGAGGACACAGCGGCAGACACCGCAGATACCGCCTCCACCGGAGACGCGAGCTACGTGATTAAGCTGGGCATGACCCAGGGCGATGTTCCGAGAGAGGAAAGCGCAGAGGTAACCTGGACTGAGCGGTTTAAGGAAGAGGTAGAAAAGAACAGTAACGGACAGATCAGCGTAGAGATTTATCCCTCCGGACAGTTGGGAAGTGTAGAGGAGAACCTGGCGGGACTTCTGAACGGTTCTCTGGAGATGACTGTAGCAAATGTAAACTCCCTGAACAACATCTATGCTGACACCATGGTTTTAAGCTGCCCGGCTCTGTTCAAGGACGAGGCACAGTGCGACGCGGTTCTGTCCGGCGAGTGGGGACAGGAATTCTTCGGCAAGATCGGCGAGGAATCCGGTATCCATGTACTGGCAGCCTTCTGTAACGGCATGCGCTGTTTCACCACCACAAAGACTCCGCTGACGACTGTAGACAGCGCAAAGGGCATCACCTTCCGTGTCATGCAGAGCGAGGTTTGCGAGAAGATGGTATCCGCAATCGGCGCGAACCCGGTTCCCATGGCAGGCAGCGAGATGTATACAGCGCTTCAGAACGGTACGGTAGACGGACAGGAAAACCCGCCTGTAAATATTCTGAACGACAAGACTTATGAAGTACAGAAATACATGGTTCTGGACAAGCACATCGCTTCCATCGTAACCTTCGCTATCAGCGAGAAGTTCCTGGATTCTCTGCCGGAGGATCTGCAGAAGGTTGTAACCGACGCGGCAGAAACTGTTACTCCGGAGGCTTCTGAGGTTTGCAAAAAGCTGAACGACGAAGGAGTAGCAAAGCTGGAAGAGTACGGCATGGAAGTTTACACACCGACCGAGGCTGAGCTGGAAGACTGGCACTCCGCTATGAGACAGCCCTGTATTGACTACGTAACCGGTCAGGTAGGCGAGGATGTAGTAAACGGACTTTTGACAGCAATTGAGCAGGCAAACTAAAATAATAAATTAGGAAACTGAAAAGCTGCCTGTTTGTATATGTAAAATATTCAGACAGGCAGCTTTATTAAAAAAGAAGGAGAGGTGCAGGAGGAGAATGAAAAAAGCTGTATGTGGAATTTATAACGGCATGAACAAGATATCCGGCGTGATACAGAAAATTCTGGAAGCTGTTGTGGTTCTGCTGGTATTGAGCTGTGCCGCGGACCTGCTTTTGCAGGTTACATATCGATTCATTCTGGTCAATTTTGTAAGCTGGTCCTGTTCATGGACCACAGAGTACGCGCAGGACGCCCTGATTTGGATTACTTATCTGATGGTAGGCATCTGTTATAAAGAGGGAAGTATGGCTTCTGTCAATGTAATCTATGACAAACTTGGAAAAAAGGGAAAGGTGGTACTGTACTGTATTACCAGAGTCATTGTATTCATCTTCCTGATTATGGGACTGAAATACGGCTGGGACGCAATTATTTCCATGCTGACCTGGAGTTCCACCAGTCTGCATCTGCCGGGATATCTCCTTTACAGCGCGCCGTTCTTGGGCTGTATTCTTATGGGATATGAGGCAGTGACCGAGACACTGGGCGTATTATGCGGAGAATTACTTCCTTTCGTGGGGCGTCCGCCGAAGGAAGAAGAGATAGAACTGACCGAACAGGAGAAAGAAGAACTTCGCTCCATCGAGGGTGAATAGAAGGGAGATGAGAAATCATGTTAGCAGCCGTTTTACTGATTATTTTTCTGCTGGTTGTAATTGTAGGCGTTCCGATTAGCTTCGCCATGGGCTTTATGACCATTTCGGCGTTCACCATCGGAAATGGAGCCATGGTTATCATCCCTCAGAAAATGTTTTCAGGTGTATACAATTTCACCTATATGTGTATCCCGCTGTTCATTCTGGCCAGCGAGATCATGAGCCGCTGCGGACTGACCATGAGCATCGTAAAATTCTGCGATACCCTGGTGGGACATATCCGGGGCGGTCTGGCACACGTCAATATTCTGGCAAGTATGCTGTTTGCGGGAATCTCCGGATCCGCTACGGCGGATGCTTCGGGATTGGGTCGTATCGAGATGGAAATGATGACCAAAGCCGGATATACCAAGGAGTATTCCGCAGCGGTTACGGCGGCCAGCGCCATCATCGGACCGATTATCCCGCCCAGTAATATTATGATTATTTACGCAGTGTGCGCGTCCAACGTATCTGTATCGGCCATGTTCCTGGGAGGCATTATGCCCGGTATCGTGCTGGGTCTGGCTGAGATGCTGCTCTGCTACTATTTCGCGCGGAAATACAATCATCCCTGCAGAGCGAGACGTTCTTCCGCAAGAGAGGTTTTACACTCCTTCAAGCGTTCTCTTCCGGCTCTCGGCCTGCCGATTATCATTCTGGGCGGCATCGTGAGCGGTGTATTTACCGCCACAGAGTCCAGTGCGGTAGCAGTATTTTACGCGTTAATCGTAGCCATCTGTAAGCGTCAGATTACCTGGAAGAGCCTGGTGGAGTGCTGTAAGAATACAGCGAAAACCACAGCGAATGTTATGCTGATTATCTCCATCGCGTCAGCTATGAGCTATGCTATCACCGTACTGCGTATTCCCCAGGCCATGGTAGAGGTCTGCATGAAGTATGTAAACAGCCCGGCAGTATTCCTGCTTCTGGTGAATCTCATCCTGCTGATTCTGGGCTGCGTGCTGGACCAGAGCCCGGCGCTGCTGATGATGACCCCGATTCTGCTTCCGATTGCCATGAAATATGGCATCGACCCGGTTCACTTCGGCGTACTGTGCTGCTTCAACCTGACCGTGGGTCTGATTTCCCCGCCTATCGGAATGACACTGTTTGTAACGGCAAATGTGGCGAAGGTAAAACTGACCGATTTGTTCAAACAAATTATACCCTTTGTACTGGTTGGCCTGGTGGTTCTGTTGCTGATTACCTGGGTACCGGCCCTGACAACCTTTATTCCGAATTTATTTTCATAATATAAAATGACAAAAATCTATTTTTTATAATATGAGGTGACAACTATGAATGATTTAAAAATTACAGGCATTGACGTAACGCTTTGCGAGACAAGAGTAAAAGGAAATTTCGCGGATTCCACCCGAAATGTGGAGACCATCGGCTTTGCAGTGGTAGACGTGAGTACAGACCAGGGTCTGCACGGCATCGGCGTCACCTACCATGAGGTGGGCGGCGAGGCCATCCGTGACTTCATCAAATATGCCATCGAGCCCAAGATGATTGGCAGAAGTCCCTTCGAAACAGAGGTTCTGTACGAGGAGAACTTCCACTATATGCGCGGCGTTGGCCGTAAGGGACTGGCCTTCTGCGCCTACAGTGCCGTAGATATCGCGCTCTGGGATCTGAAGGGTAAGGCTCTGGGTATGCCGTTGTTCCGGTTACTTGGTGGTACCAATCCGAATGTGCCGATTTACGCGTCCGGCGGATGGACCAGCTATTCCACCGAGGAGCTGGTAGCGGAAGCGAAGATGATGGTTTCCAAAGGCTACAAGAAGATCAAACTGAAGGTTGGCGTAGAGGGCGGCAACAATCCGGACGAGGATGTGAGACGTGTGGCTGCGGTCCGCGAGGCTATCGGTCCGGACATCGGTTTCATGCTGGATGCAAACAATGTATGGCGCGCGGCGACGGCCATCCAGTTTGCCAATAAGATTCGCGAGTACAACATCGAGTTCTTCGAGGAGCCGGTATTTGCGGACGATATTCCGGGACTGGCAGAGTTCAAGCGCGGCACCGACATTCCGCTGGCTACCGGCGAGCATGAGTATACCCGTTACGGCGTACGCGACCTGTTCCTGAACCGTGCGGTGGATATCCTGCAGTGCGATGTGACCCGTGTGGGCGGCTACACGGAGATGCTGCGTATCATGGCTCTGAGCCAGGCGTTCAACAAGGCATTCGCGCCCCACGGCATGGAGCATATGCATATGCATCTGGTTGCAGCTGCACCCAACGGCGTATATCTGGAGAAGTTGTTCATGTTCGACGAGGTTGTAAAGAGCGTATACCTGAATGCGCCGGAGCCGGTAAACGGTATTATGACTATTCCCGAGAAGCCGGGTCTCGGCCTGGAGTTGAACATGGATTATATCAAGGAGTGTAAGGGGAGATAGAACATGTCGAATAAAATCGAAGGAATCGCGGTTCCGATTTTGACACCGATTAATGAGGTGGAGGAAATCAACCATGAGCAGCTGGCGGCCCTCACCGACTATGTGGCGGAGGGTGGCGTAAACGCCATTTTTGTAAATGGAACTACGGGCGAATTTGCTAGATTTTCCCAGAAATCCCGGCAGGAGCTGGTGAGCACCGTGGCCAAAGCCGCAAAGGGCAGAGTGGCGGTTCTGGCCGGCGTCAGCGAGTGCGGTACCCGTCTGGTCATTGAGAATATCAAGCGGGCTGAGGAGGCGGGAGCAGACGCCATTGTGACCACCATGCCTTATTATTTCCCGACCACCAGTATCCGGGAGCAGATCGAATTCACCGAGGATGTGACAGCCAGCACGAAGCTTCCGGTGCTTCTGTATAATATTCCGCCGGTGACAGGCTATTCTCTGAACGAGCAACTGTTGGATCGCGTCTGCGATATTGATAACCTGTATGGAATCAAGGACAGCAGCGGAAAAGCAGAAAATTTCCTGAAGCTGAAGGAACGTTACGGGAAGAAGTTGAAGATCTTCGTAGGCGCCGAGGAGTTGAACTATTTCGGTCTGAAGAACGGTGCAGACGGTCTGGTTCCGTCCCTGGCGAATCCATTTCCGAAGGTGTTGGCGTCGGCCTGGAAGGCGTCCCGGGAGGGCGACTGGGAGGTCTGCAAGAGGCATTGTGATCTGGTGGATGAGATGAATAAGCTGAACCGGTTCTCTGACAGCTGGATGAGCCCGAATATCTGGCGGAAAGAGGCACTGGCTCAGATGGGCGTTATGAGCGCAGCGTTTACGAAGCCCTATATTCCGGTTTCGGAGGACGATAAAAAGAAGATTGCAGAATGGATTTCCTATTATAAGACAAATTACGGAGAGTGATAGTGTATGGAAGACAAACTGTTTAGTGTAAGAGATAAAATTTGTGTGATCACCGGCGGCATGGGTCAGCTGGGCGCCCAGTATGTGAAGGCGTTCCTGAGCCGCGGCGCGAAGGTAGCCGTATTTGGCAGACATGTGGGCGAGGAAAAAGTACAGAAGGTGTTTGAGAAGGACGAGTATGAGAGCCCGAACCTGAAATTTTTCCAGGTGGATATCACCAGCAAGAGCGACCTGAACGGAGCCCTGAATCAGATTGAGGAAGCCTGGGGCGCTCCGGACGTCCTGGTCAATAACGCCGGAATCGATACCCAGCCCAGCGCTCCGCCCGAGGTATCCGGCCCCTTCGAGAACTTCCCGGAGGAGGTATTCCGCGAAGTGGTAGATGTGAATCTGGTGGGTACGTTCCTGACCTGCCAGGCTGTGGGCGCGCGTATGGTCAAGGCCGGAAAGCCGGGCTCCATCATCAATGTGGGCTCCATCTACGGCATGGTTTCTCCGGTGCAGGATATCTACGCCTACAAGGAGGAAATGACCGGACTCCCGTTCATAAAGCCGGTGGCTTATTCCGCGGCCAAATCCGGTATCTACAACCTGACCCGTTATCTGGCGACCTACTGGGGAAAGAAAAATATCCGTGTCAATACATTCACGCCGTCCGGCGTATGGCGCGACACCCAGGATGAGTACTTCCAGGCCAACTATTGCAACCGGATCCCGATTGGACGGATGGCCAAAGAGGACGAGTACAACGGCGCTATCATTTTCCTGGCCTCCGATGCTTCCCGTTATATGACAGGTTCTAACCTGATTATGGACGGCGGATGGACGGCCTGGTAAAAACTGCAAAATACAGAAAACCGGAAAGCTTTTGAGCCTTCCGGTTTTTTGTATCGCTTCGTGTCTCGTTACTGGGGAGCTTCCGTCTCTTCCTTTTTTTTCTGCATCCGCTCGTATTCCGCATCGATCATAGCCAGCTGGTAATTCTGCATACCCAACTTTACGTGTTCGCGCATGGCGGTCTCACCTAGCTCCGGATCGTGGAGATCAAAGGCCCGGAGAATCTTAAAATGCGGTAGAATCGCTTCCTGGGGACCGTTTGGCAGCCGCAGGCTCTGGTAACGGAAGTCCTGGGTCCGGCTTTGGAAAAACCGGAAAATATTGATTAAGAGCTGATTCTGGGACAGCTCGATGATGGAGTCGTGGAAATTACCTTCCTGCAGCAGGATGGACTGCATATCGTGCTCTTCTGTGGCCTTCACAAAAGCGTTGTGAATGGAATGAAGCCGGGCCAGATCCTTCTGGGAGCAGCGCTCGATGGCCAGCTTGGCCGCCAGGGGCTCGCAGACGGAACGGATCTCCAGATAATCCCGGACCTCCACCTGGTTCTGGTTAAACCAGAAAATAACGTCCTCTTCGTCCTGAATTTCTCCGGTTCTGCGGACAAAAGCGCCCCGCCCGGGTTCCAGCGTAATGTAGCCGGTGGAAGCGAGAATCCGCAAGGCTTCCCGGAGACTGTTGCGCCCTACGCCAAGCCTCTGGCACAGTTCTTTCTCTGTAGGCAGATGCTCGCCCTTTTTTAAGTCTGATGTGAAGAGAAACTGCTTAATCTGATCCACTGCTTTCTGCACAACAGAACCATAATTTTCTGATTTCATGTGTATCGATCCCCATCGCAAAAAATACCTTTTCTACACAAAAGTGTAACGAAAAAGTGGGGAAATGTCAATATTCGCAGGGGATGGATTGGAGTAAAAAAGGCGGATTTACTTGTGTTTTCGCAAAGGTTTCTGTATAATAAAGGCGAAACGCAGGCGGATAAGGAGGACATCTTATGTATTCATTTAAAAGCCGCGTCCGCTACAGCGAGGTGGGCGAGGATAAGAAGCTGTCGCTGAACAGCATTATTAACTATTTTCAGGATTGCAGTACCTTTCAGTCAGAGATGCTGAATAACGGTGTGGAGCGCCTGGAGGAGCTGCATCGGGTCTGGGTGCTTTCTTCCTGGCAGATAGTGATTGAGCGGTATCCGAAGCTCTGTGAGGAGATCGAGATCGGCACCTGGCCCTATTATTTTAAGAATTTCGCAGGCTACCGTAACTTTATCATGCGGGATAAAGAGGGAAAGCTGATAGCCTACGCCAACAGCCTCTGGAGCTTTCTGGACACGGATACGGGACTTCCGACCCGGGTGCCGGCGGATATTGAACAGGCTTATGTGCTGGAAGAAAAACTGGACATGAAGTACGCTTCCCGGAAGGTGCCGATGCCGAAGAATGGCGGCATGAAGAAGCCCTTTGCGGTGCAGAAGCATCATCTGGACACGAATCATCATGTGAACAACGGCCAGTATATTCAGATGGCCCGGGAATACGTACCGGAGGATTTCCCTATTCACCAGATGCGGGCCGAGTATAAGAAATCAGCGCTGCTGGGCGACATGATTTACCCGGTGGTGGCGCTAGAGGACGAGCGGTATACAGTGGGACTGTGTGATGAGCTGGGAAGGCCCTACGCGGTCGTAGAACTATCGTAAGTATTATTTAAGTAACACTGTCCCGCGAGGTGTTTTGAAATAGCGGAAGGAACGAAGAGAACAGGAGACGGAAACACACATGATTGAATTAGGAAAGAAACAGGAATTAACCGTAATAAAAAGAGTGGAATTCGGCGTTTACTTAGGTGAGCAGGAGGGCGCGGAGGAGCGCGTGCTGCTGCCGAAGAAGCAGGTGCCGGAGGGAACGGAGACAGGTTCGAAGCTGACAGTCTTTGTGTACAAGGATTCCAAAGATCGCCTGATTTCCACTACAAATGAACCGAAGCTGGAGCTGGGCGGCCTGGCCGTCCTGAAGGTGGCTCAGGTGGGTAAAATCGGTGCCTTTCTGGACTGGGGGCTGGAGAAGGATCTGCTGCTGCCCTTCCGGGAACAGACCCGCCGGGTGCATGAGGGCCAGGAGGTCCTGGTGGCCCTCTATATCGATAAGAGCAGCCGCCTCTGTGCGACCATGAACGTATACGAGTATCTGGAGCTTCAGTCTCCTTATAAAAAGGAGGACCGTGTCAAAGGAACCGTCTACGAGATCAGCGAGGAGTTCGGCGCGTTTGTGGCTGTCGATAACCGCTACTCCGGACTGGTGCCCCGAAAGGATTTCCATGGCGGAGCGAAAATAGGTGACATTGTGGAGGCCCGGGTTACCGGCGTCCATGAGGACGGCAAGCTGAACTTAAGTCTCCGGGAAAAAGCCTACCTGCAGATGGACGCAGACGCGGAAGCTGTGCTGGCTGTCATCGACGAATTTGACGGCGTTCTGCCCTTTACAGACAAAGCGTCGCCGGAAGTGATTGAGCGGGAGCTGCATTTAAGCAAAAATGCGTTCAAAAGAGCGGTGGGAAGACTCTTAAAAGAGGGCAAAATAGAGATAACCGAGAAGAGTATCCGCCGAAAAGTATAAAAAATGTTAAATTTTATGAAAATTGAAAAATAGTGCTTTCCAAAGCCGGGCTTTGCGGTTATAATAGGGAAAGAGAAGAAAGGGGTGAATCAGAATGAAAGTACAGAACATTACCGACATCGATAAATTCTTCAAGGTAGTAGACAGCTGCAAGGGTAAGGTTGAGCTGGTTACAGGTGAGGGCGACAGACTGAACCTGAAGTCAAAGCTTTCCCAGTATGTATCTATGGCGAACATCTTCTCCAACGGAGAGATTCCGGAGCTTGAGATCATCGCGTACGAGAAGGAAGACATCGACAAATTAGTTTCATTTATGATCAATGGTTAATTAAGAACGGGGTACTTGTTCCTGCGGGAACGGATACCTCGTTTTTTCTGCCCAAAAATCAGAAAAAGGAGCGAATGCCAGATAGGTGATTACTCATCTATGCAGCATTCGCTCCTTTTTATCTGATATCTGTAGCAGACTGCCTTGGACAGGCGGGGAAAAGACGTGCCGATTTTCTACGCCGGGCAGTTCTTATAATACAGAATCAGAAGCCCCTTCAGAAGCAGATCGTCATCCAGTATAATTTCATGCCTGCACAGCGGTGTAATCACCCCGGCCAGACCGCCGGTGGCTACTACGGTACACTCCTCACCCAGCTCCTCGTTGATTCGATCAATCAGCCCGTCCATGGCTCCGGCATTTCCATAGAGGATACCGCTTTTCATGGAATCAACGGTGTTACTTCCAATGAGCCGCTTTGGCTTTTCCAGCGAGATATAAGGCAGCTGTGCCGCCTTGCCGGACAGGGCGTTCAGGGAGACAGCCACGCCGGGTAAAATCATTTTCCCGATATAAGCTTTGTCCTTATTGATGACAGAGACCGTGGTGGCAGTTCCCATGTCAATGATGATCTGGGGTACCGGATAACTGTATACGCCTGCTACGGCGCCCACGATCAGGTCGCTGCCCTGCTGGGCAGGGTCGTCCACCGCCAGCTTAATGCCGGTTTTGATGCCGGGTCCAACCACCAGCATGCGGGCGCCGGTGAATTTCTCAGCCGCTTCCTTCAGCGTATTGGTGACAGAAGGAACGACGGAGGAAATGATGCCGCCTTTGATTTGGGAAGGCTTTATTTCATGCAGATCCAGCATTTCCCGGATAATGGTCGCGTATTCCAGGGCCGTGGATTCCTGCTCCGTGGAAAAACGCTCCAGAAAGAGAAGCTGATCCTTAAGAAAACAGCCCATGACAATATTCGTATTTCCAATATCAATGGTCAGAATCATTTTTGCCTCCTAACTGTTCAGTGCCTTCACAGTTAGGATGCAAAATCCATGAGAATCGACTTCGTCGATGGGATTTTGCACCCTTGAATCACTTTCATACGCCTTCAACAGCAAGTGCTTCAGGCTGTAATTTAGGTTTAATCCCGGTTAATCAGCCCCGCCTTCAAAAGCGCGAAGCCCACCGCTCCGGTAATAATCGTAGATGAAACCATCTCGCACACCGCATTGATTCCCACAAAGCCGCATACGAAAAGGATGATATTTTTGCCGCCGATGAGGCCCTGCATGTATTCGGTATTACCGAAGAGAACCACAAGTGCGGTCATGAAAAACAGCGTATTTAAAAATGCGGAAAAGAAGCCGGTAACGAAGCAGCTAAGACGCGCGTTCGAAGCCTTCTTTACACCGCGGAAGATATAGCCCAGCAGCAGACCGTCCAGAAGACGGGGTACAAAGCGCTGGATAAAAGCCAGTACAGGGTTAATTCCGAAAAGGA
>CAKROP010000015.1 GCA_934373375.1 uncultured Anaerosacchariphilus sp. | reverse complement strand
TCCGGTAGGCCAGCGGAGTGCTCATGGGGACTTTTTCCCAGGCCGCGTCATCGGTCAGGGGCTTGGTGGCTACCACCAAGGTGTCGCCCTTCTGCAGGCGGAACAGGGTCTCGTAGAAGTTGGTATGGG
Organism: uncultured Anaerosacchariphilus sp.; assembly: GCA_934373375.1. Taxonomy (GTDB): domain Bacteria; phylum Bacillota; class Clostridia; order Lachnospirales; family Lachnospiraceae; genus Laedolimicola. The sequence goes on along the minus strand of CAKROP010000015.1, from coordinate 14,646 downwards.
CGTAGAACAGGTCGCCATCGTAGATCAGCAGGTTCACCTTATTTTCCGGGGTGATGTCACGGATAACCTGATTTACGGTGTCGAAGCGCTCTTTGTCGGTGAGCTCGCCCCCTTTTTTCGCAATGGCTGCGTCTATCTGATCGATCAGATAGTACAGAATCCGCTCGCTGTCGGTTCCGCCGTGCTGTTTTCCGATATAGGCGTCCACCAGAGCGCTTTCGAAGATAGTGCCGTTGTGAATCAGTGTCCACAGCCGTCCCGATGCGTCCCGTCTCTTGAAGGGATGGCAGTTCTTATACTCCAGTCCGCCCTTGGAAGCCTTGCGGATATGGGCCAGAACCACGTCCTCGACGATCTCGTCGCTGAGACGATGCTTCAGATAGACGCTTTCCGCAGAGGAAATGGGTTCCTTCTCAATGGACGCGGAATTGCCGTCAAAAAGGGCCAGTCCCCAGCCGTCCGGATTGGTCTCCCCGTGGCTGAAGAAGGTTCCCAGAAGTTCATTGCAATTTACTTTTTCGGCACTGCTCAGGCCAAATAATTCACACATGTGTAGTTCCTCTTTTCCGTATTTCTGTCTGTGACCGAATCCTTAATGGGCTTTCACTGAATTCAGGAAATCCTGAGCCCGCCTGGTCTGCGGATGCTCGAAGAAGTCCTCCGGTGCGCCCTCCTCGATGATGCTGCCGCCGTCCATGAAGATAACCCGGTCGGCCACCTTTCTCGCGAAATTCATTTCATGGGTGACGATGACCATGGTCATGCCTTCCTTCGCAAGCTCTGTCATGACGTCCAGTACCTCGCCGATCATCTCCGGATCCAGGGCGCTGGTGGGCTCGTCAAAAAGAATCGCCTTGGGATGCATAGCCAGAGCGCGGGCAATGGCCACACGCTGCTGCTGGCCGCCGGAAAGCTGGGCCGGTACTTTTGCGGCCTGATTGTCTACGCCGACCCGTTTCAGAAGCTCCATAGCCTCCTCCCGGGTCTCCTTCTTCGGCTTGTGTAGCACATCTATGGGCGCGATGGTCACATTGTCCAGAATGGTCTTGTGGGCAAACAGGTTGAAGGACTGGAATACCATGCCGATCTGGGAGCGAAGCTCAGCCAGCTTACGTCCTTCCTCCGGCACCTTCGTTCCGTCGATGCGGATTTCCCCGGAGTCAATGGTCTCCAGGCGGTTGATGGTCCGGCACAGGGTCGATTTACCGGAACCGGACGGGCCGATCACGACGACCACCTCGCCCTTTTTCACAGAAAGATTGATGTCTTTTAAGACATGCAGCTCTCCAAAATGTTTATCTACATGCCGCAGTTCGATAACCGGCACTTCATTCGCTGTAGTTCTGTTTTCTTCCATAGTTTATTTTCTCCTTCCGGCCACGGCCACAGAGATCTTATTTAATATATAATTGATCAAAATGTAGATAATTGCAACCACCAGATAGACCGAAAGCAACGCGTCGTAATTGCTGATCAGCACCTTTGCGTTCTGCATCAGGTCCGCGTAGTTTACCACATATGCGAAGGTGGTATCCTTCAGCACGATGACCACCTCGGAAATCAGGGCCGGAACCACATAACGCAGGGCCTGGGGAAATACGATTTTGAAAAATACGCTGTTTTTCCGCATCCCCAGGGATACTGCCGCCTCGGTCTGTCCCTTCGGCACCGCATTGACGCCGGAACGAAGCACTTCGGCCACCACGCCTGCCGCGGAGATGGCCACCGGCGTGGCAATCTTCCAGAGAGGCGGAAGCTTAATGCCAAACTGGGGCACCACTAGGAAAAAGAAATAGATAAACAGAAGGGTCGGCACGCCGCGGCTGAACTCGATGAGCGCGGTGCAGAGCCATTCCAGCGGTTTGACGCCGCTGATTCTGCCAAGCATCAGAAGGAGGCCTGCGAAAAATGTGATCACGCCTGCCGTCAGCGCAGCCGTCAGAGTGCCCGCAAGACCATTTCCAATAAACCGCCAGGTGGTATACCGGGTGAAAAAGGACCAGTACCGGGCGTCCAGCTGTCCGTTGATGGCAAACTGATGAATGACGCCGTAGATCAGCGCCGCCAGAAGCAGGAGTACCACCACGGTGCCCGCCGCGATTCCTCTGCGTGTCTTCGGGCCCGGCGCCTCATAGAGGGCGTCCCGTATGGATGTCTGTCCGTTGTTCATCGCAAAATCCTCACTTTCCTGTCAATCAGGTTGCCGATCTGTCCGATCACCACGGCCGTTGCGCAGTACAGCACCGCGGAAATCAGGAAAGCCGTCACGCCGCCCACGGCTCTGGTATTGATATGGGATACCAGACCGGTCAGATCCGTGGGATTCATGGGCACCTGGGAAGCCAGCGCCGTCGTCAGCATGGTCGCCACCAGAAGATTGGTCATGGGAAGCACGCTGGAACGAAGGGCCTGGGGAATGACTACATTTTTCAGAATCTTGCCAAAGGACATACCGAGGGCCCGCGCCGCCTCGATCTGTCCGATACTCACCGTATTCATGCCGGCCATCAGGTACTCGGAGCAGAACGCCGCCGGGAGCAGGGATGTGGCCGTCAGCACACAGGTGTAATAAGAAAGCACCACATTTAGATAGGGCAGCGCGTAAACCAGCATAATAAGCAAAGTCGCGCCCGGGATGTTCCGGAAGATCTGCACATAGAAGTCTCCGACCCACCGCAGCGGCTTCACGGGACATACCCGCATGATGGTAATGAGAATGCCTATCAGAAATGCGATCACAAAGGACACTGCCGTCAGCTTCCAGGTGACGAACAGTGCCTGTATGTATTTGTCTCCGTATTGGGAAAGAAGTTCCTGAATACCCATATGGATTCCTCCTGCGGAAAAAGACCTTCAGAACTACTGAAGGTCCTTCTCCCTGTCTTTATTTTAGGCTTTGATTCGATTACTCGATTACCGGAGCCTCCGGTACAGTTTCGATGCCGGTACGGTCGCCCAGACTAATCTTCCACAGCTCTGCCCAGGTTCCATTGTCCTCGATCTTCTTCAGGAAGTCGTTGACAAATGCTACGCCGTCGGAATCCAGCGGAAGTCCGATACCGTAGTTGTCCTCCGGTCCGAAGGTGTCGCCTGCGATTTCATAAACGCCCGGGTTCTTTACGATGGCATTCAGAAGCAGTGTGTAGTCAGTTACGTATGCATCTACACGGCCCTGCTCCAGAGCGGTACGCGCTTCCTGGTCGTTGGCGAACTCCTGAACGGTAGCTTCCGGCGCGTACTCAGCCAGGATGTCCGGGCCTGTGGAACCGGACTGTGTCGCTACAATCTTGCCAGCCAGGTCGTCTACGCCAGTGATATCCGTGTTGCCTGCCTTTACCAGGACTGCCTGCTTGGATGTGTAGTAAGGTCCGGCGAAAGAAATGACTTCCTTACGTGCGTCTGTGATGGAGTAGGTAGCAAATACAGCATCTACCTGATCACTTGTCAGAACGGATTCACGGGTGCTGGAATCTACCTGTGTCAGCTCATACTTGCTCTCATCGCCCAGGATGTAGCGTGCCAGTAACTGATACAGTCCTGCGTCAAAGCCGCGGATGCCGTTGTCTGTCTCATCCAGCTGGCTGAACAGGAAAGAGGTTCTGGTTCCGCCTACACGGAGTACGCCGGCTTCCTTTACTGCGGTAGCCCACTCGCTTGCCGCGATGTCAGCGTCGTCTGCTACGATACCCTCTGCAAGCAGCGCGTCAAACGCGTCCTTGTCGATCTCTGCAGCCACCGGCTCTTCTGCCTCTGCTGCATCTTCCGTGGTCTTCTCTGCAGCTGCCTCAGTCTCCTGTGTGGTCTCTGCTGCCGGAGTCTCGTCTGCCTTGCTTCCGCATGCTGCCAGGCTTCCTGCCAGTGCGATGGTCAGCAGTACTGCGGTTGATTTCTTCAGCCATTTTAAATTTCTCATAATAATCCTCCTTTTTTGACTGTTCACGTCGTTTTGTTGTTGCAATCATACGCCCTTTAACCTACTTTGTCAATAGGTTATGTATGATTATTTTAATTTTTTACAAAAAAAGCCGTTGCACAGGAGATTTTTCTTCTGTGCATCGACCTCATTGTCAGGATGAATAATTCCAGGTATAGGAAAAAATATGCGCGCCAATCACAAGTCCGCTTAAGGACGGATAATTGGCATAAGTCCGGAAAAAGGTCCGGTTACCCACGTTGGACTCGCCCGCGATAGCGCGGCGGGCAGCATTATAGCAGGATTCGGTGACGGAATCCGCGCCGTCGGTCAGCATCAGGTCAAAACGGCCTGAAGTTACGGGGGAGAACTGACCCGAAGCCCGGATCACGCTCATGATATCGCCCTGGCCGAAACGGGGATCCCGGATACGGTTCATAACGACAGCGCCCACAGCCAGCTGGCCTTCCGCGCCCTGGTTACCTGCCTCGCAGTAAATCAGCGTCGCCAACGCTTTTACCTCATCGTCACTTGCGCTGTACGCGCCATACTGGGTATATTCCAAATCCGTAGTCCTTACACCGGTTACATCGCCCAGGGAACCAATGATCTCGGCTGCTTTTGACGCCTCGATCTGAGCCTCGATTTTCTTCTTCTCTGCTATCAGCTGCTTCAGCACTTCCTGCTGGCCTGCCAGCGTATTGCTCTTGCCGTCCAGATCGGCCTGGGCTGCTGCGATATCACTGACATGCTGACTGATTTTACCGGATGTACTGCTGGCCAGGGCGGATACCTCACTCTGCTTCTTCTCTACGGAAGCCTGCATTTCGTCCAGGGCTTCTTTTTCAGCCTCCAGCTTCTCTTCCTGCTCCTGAATCTCGGCCTTATGGGCCGCGTAAGCCTCCAGCATATCCCGGTCGTAGGCGCTGATCCGCGCCGCGTAATCCGCCCGGTTCAGGGCGCTGGCAAAATCGCCGGACTCCAGCAGAATCTCGATGAAGGAGCTCTGAGGATTCTCGTACATGTACTGAATCCTCGCCTTCATGTCCGCGTACTGCTTTTCCTCTGTGGCCTTCGCCGCCTCCAGCTCTCCTTTCGCCTGCTCAATCTCCGCTTTTTTGTCTTCGATCTGCTTATTTAACTCGGAAATCTGGCTCTCCAGGCTGGAATACTGCTGGTTCAGCTTCTTCAGATAATCCTCCATCTCAGACTTGGCCTGCTGCAGCCGGTCCTTCTTATCCTTCGTAGCATCGATCTCACTCTGGGTCTTGTCAATCTCGTCCTGAGTCTTATCGATCTCGCTCTGAATATCATCCACATCGCTCTGATCCGGCACGGCGTAGGAAGTAAACCCAAGCGAAAGCGCAAGGGCGGCTGCTCCCAACTGATATGCCATTTTCATCCGAAGTGAATGCTTTTTCATTGCCTTTATTCCTTTTCAGTCTCTTTATTTCCAGTCGTATCTGGTCAGGTGTCCCTCCAGGCGCATGCCCGGGAAATCATTCTGGCGCAGGGCCTCATAGAGCACGATGGCCACGGAGTTGGACAGGTTCAGGGATCGGGTGTCGCCCAGCATGGGAATACGGATAGCCCGTTCCTGATTTTCCAGAAGGATCTCCTCGGGAATACCGGCACTCTCCTTGCCGAACATGATGTAGCAGTCCGGCTCAAACTGCGCTTCGGTATAGACCCGCGGCCCCTTGGTGGTCGCCATATAGGGCCGCGCCCCCGGGTTCTTTTTCAGGAAATCTTCATAGTTTACATAAGTCGTTACATCCAGCTGCGGCCAGTAATCCATACCGGCCCGCTTCAAATCCTTTTCACTTAACCGGAATCCCAGCGGCTCAATCAGATGCAGACGGGTACCCGTCGCCACACAGGTTCTTCCGATATTGCCTGTGTTGGCCGGAATCTCCGGCTCTAAAAGTACGATATTGAACGCCATTATTTCGCTCCCTTTTCCGCCCGCAGCTTCGCCACGAAGCGCGCCAGACGGCCTGTGGCTTCTTTCAGGTCTTCCAGAGAGTATGCGTAGGAGATTCGAAGAAATCCCTCGCCGCAGGCGCCGAAGGCTGTTCCCGGAACCACGGCCACCTTCTCTTCCATCAGAAAGCGGGTCGCAAATTCTTCCGAAGTCATGCCAAATTCCTGGATGCTCGGGAAGATGTAGAACGCGCCGTAGGGCTCGAAACAGGATAATCCCATTTCCCGCAGGGTATGTACCAGGAAACGGCGTCTCTGGTCGTAGGACTCCCGCATCATCGCCACGTCTTCATCGCCGTTTTTCAGGGCCTCCACTGCTGCGTACTGGCTGTTGGTGGGTGCGCACATAATCGCGTACTGATGGAGCTTCGTCATCTGGCTGAGAATCTCCGCCGGTCCGCAGGCATATCCCAGACGCCAGCCGGTCATGGCATAGGCCTTGGAAAAGCCGTTGATGAGCACGGTGCGCTCCCGCATGCCCGGAATACTGGTGATGGATACATGGTCGCCCGCGTAGCTGAGCTCGGAATAAATCTCATCAGACAGCACGTAAATGTCTTTCTCGATGATGACCTCGGCGATTTCCTCCAGATCCTTCTGGGTCATAATCGCGCCGGTGGGATTGTTCGGGAACGGCAGTACCAGAATCTTGGTCTTGTCCGTGATAGCGTCCCGCAGCTCCCGGGCAGTCAGGCGGAATTCATTCTCCTCCTTCAGCTCGATGATCACCGGCACGCCGTCGGCCAGCACACAGCAGGGCTCATAGGATACGTAGCTGGGCTGGGGAATCAGCACCTCGTCGCCCGGATTCAGCATGGCACGGAAGGCCATATCAATGCCTTCGCTGCCGCCTACGGTAATCAGCACCTCCCGGAGCGGGTCGTAGCTTACGTGAATGCGGCGCTCCAGATAGCGCACAATTTCCTCCCGCAGCTCCTTTAAGCCCGCGTTGGAGGTATAAAAGGTCCGGCCTTTTTCCAGGCTATAGATACCCTCGTCACGGATATGCCAGGGGGTATCGAAATCCGGCTCGCCCACGCCCAGAGAAATGGCGTCGGGCATCTCATTTACCACATCAAAGAATTTACGGATGCCGGACCAGGGAATTGAAACTGCTTTGTCTGATAATGGGTTTCTCACGGTGTCACCAGCATCCTTTCGTCTTTTTTCTCATGTGCCATAATTGAACCATGGTCTTTGTATTTTTTCAATATGAAATGTGTGGCAGTGCTGAGAACGGAATCCAGCGGCGACAGCTTGTCGGATACGAACTGCGCCACGTCGCGCATGGTCTTGCCCTCGATCATCACCATAAAATCAAAGCCGCCGGAGATCAGGTAGACGCTGTCCACCTCCGCGTAATTGTAAATGCGCTCCGCCACCTTATCAAAACCGAAACCGCGCTGGGGGGTAACCTTGACCTCTACCAGGGCTGTCAGCTTCTCCTCGCTGGTCTTATCCCAGTTAATCAGGGTATGATAACCGCAGATAATACCTTCCTTTTCCATATCCGCGATCTCATTGGCGACCGCCGCCTCCTCTACTCCCAGCATCACTGCCAGATCCGCCAAATCCACGCGGCTGTTTTTCTCAATGAATGTCAAAATTTTTTCTCTCATTGCTTTCGCCCTCCCGTCAGGATATTATTATAAGCCGGGGCGTCTGAATCAGAAACACCCCGGAATCTTATTCATAGATTTTATATAATTCGTCTGTCTTCGGACGCTCCAGAAAGCTCTCGTCCTCGCCGTTTACGATGCGTCTGGCCTTGCCGTCGGTGGCTTTGCCGATGACCGCCGCCGGAATGCCGGCCTTTTCAAGTTCCCGCACCAGATCGTGTCCCCGGTCTGCCGCCATCAGCATGCAGCCGCTGGAAATCAGATAGTAAGGATTCAGCTCGAAGCACTCGCAGATCTCCACGGTCTCCTGACGGATAGGAATGGCCTTCAGGTCGATCTCCAGGCCGACGCCGGACGCCTCCGCCACCTCCCAGAGCGCGCCGTAGATGCCGCCCTCGGTCACGTCGTGCATGGCGCTGACGCCGTGCTTCACCGCAATCCTAGAATCTTCTACCACGGAAATATACTGGTCAAAGCCCTTGGCCGTCTCCACAAACGCCGCCGGGAAACGTTTCCGGAGCTCCTCTTCCTTCTCTTTGGCAATGATAGAGGTGCCCTCCACGCCAATCCATTTGGTCACCAGGATATCCTGGCCGGGCTTCGCCCCCGCAGTGGATACCAGATGTCCCTCCTGCACCTTGCCCACGCCTGTGACGCTGATAATGGGCTGATTGACTGCCCGGGTGACCTCGGTGTGGCCGCCCATGACCTGGATATGGAACCGGGCGCAGGCTTCTTCCACTTCGCCCATCATTTCTTTGATATCCGCCTCTTCGATCTCCTCGGGCAGAAGCACCGTGAGCATGACCCCCACCGGCTCCGCGCCGCTGCTGGCCAGATCGTTTGCGGTAATCTGGATAGCCAGAGTGCCGATATCCTTCACTGTTCCGGTAATCGGATCGGTGGAAATCACAAAAATCTCGCCGGGAGCCAGCTTCATAGCCGCGCAGTCCTCGCCCACGCCGGCGCCCAGAAGCACCTCGTCCCGCTTCGTATGTATCTGCTTAAAAATACTTCTCTTTAAAATTGTCTCTGAAACTTTTCCGACCTTCATGCTGTCCGCTCCTTTGTGTGTATCCCTTACTGCATTCTCGCGACACAGGACGCCAGGGTCGCGTTGACCGTAGCTTCATCCTGGGTGGCAATGGCTGCCTGCAGTTCATTGGACAGATCCGGATCGCCCGCGATACCCACCGTAATCGTCCGGGGCGTCGCCTTGTAGTTACTCTTATTGACCTTGGTGACACTCTCTTCCTTACCGCCCACATAGACATGCTTATACAGCTCCGCTACCACGCCCTTGTGCGCGCTCTCACGGGTGATATAGCCGATGGGCTGACCCGCGTCCGCGATAATCTGTACACCCGGCTCCGTGGTGCTCAAAGTGACGCTCTCGAACTTCAGAGTCCGGTTGGACGGACGAGTCTCCTGTCCATAGATGGTGAAAGTCACCTGCTTGCCGCTGGTCACGCCCTCAATATAGACCGGTGCGTCCAGTGTATTCTTAAACTTCAAATCCTTATAAGTTCCCGCGATGGCTGCGTCGTCCGCAGGCTCCACGTAGGTCACGATCATGGAATGGTTGGAACGCTCCGTCACCTCCAGCTCCGCCCGGAGAACTGCATTGTACAGGGTGGTGGATACCTGACAGATGCCGCCGCCCAGACTGTCTACCACCTTGCCGTTCAGGTAAGATCCTGCCATGGCGTAGCCGTTGGCTTCAGAGAATGGACTGACCGCCTCATACGCGGAGAAGGTGTCTCCCGGGTACAGCACCGTACCGTTAATATGGGCGGTTCCGGTGGCAATATTCTGACAGCGGGCCGCGCCGGAGGTGCTGTAGCTGGTGGTAAAGGTGCCAAGCACATCCTTGACCTTACTGAGTTCCTCCGCCGTTCCTCTGGGATAATCGGTCTCCACCGGAAGATCCAGAGAACCGTTGGTGTGATCCCACTCATTTTCTATAAAATCGGTAATCAGGGTAATGGAGCTGTCCGCGTCCAACACAATGCCGGTCTGTCCGTCCACAATCTGAAAGGATCCGCCTTCCCGCTTCAGGGTCGCGTCCACGGCCTCCTGATCAAATTTCTTACACTGGTTGTTTACATAATCTGTAACCAGCTCGCCATCCAGCGCCCAGGTCAGCTGATAATTCTTGTTCTCATGCTCCAGATCCTTACGGTCCTTGTAACGCCTGATGATATTGCCGGTCTTGCCAAGCTGTACGGCTTCCTCCAGAATCTCATCTTCATTGGTGCTGGTCAGTCCCAGCTTGCCCAGGGTCGGGGTCAGCTCATTGTCACCGATGTGCAGGGTCAGTGTCTCTTCGCCCATCTCGTCCACATAGCTGTTCAGGGCGTCCAGCGCTTCGGTCCGGGTCATGCCGGACAGGTCGATACCGTCCACATAGACGCCGCTGTGAATGGCCGTATTGTCAGCCGCCAGCGCAGTGGTGCCGCCCGCCAGAAAGGCTGCGCAAAGTACAGCCGCTGTCAGTAACTGTCTCTTTTTCATAATATCTCCTCTTTTTCCCAAAATAGAATACTGTTTTGCCGGATTCTCCGCCACGATGCGTTCCTGCCTGAAAGACTCTTACAGCGCGTAGGTCAACATCGGCAGTATCATGGCCAGAACCACGATGACGATGATAATCGTGGAAATGATTTTTCGGCTTTTCTTATCGTACCAGTTCATCTTAAAATCCTCCCATGCTCGGAAATAATTTTATCTATGATTCTTGATGCTTCGTTTTTAGTCAGTGTGTCAATCTGCACACTTAAGCTTATTTTATGATATTTTATCAGATCATTCAAGTATCCTTTTTGCGCAGGCGTAATCGGACCCTGCTTTTTTACCTTGCAAATGAGGGGCTTTGGTGCAAAAAGTTCTTCGGGGCTGTCCGGAAATTCCACCGCCAGCCGCCTGTAGAGCTCCATAGCCGCGCAGGCGTCGTCGGATGCCCGGTGGGCGCGCTCCTGCTCGATTTTATAATAGGCGCACAGGTAAGGCAGGTTTTTATGCTCCAGCTCCGGCAGCAGCGCCCGGGCGATTTTCAGGGTGTCCACGCCGTCCTTTTCGAAGGTCAGGCCCAGATTGACCGCGTTTTTCTTTACGAAGCTGTAGTCGAAAAGGATATTGTGGCCCAGAAGCGGCAGGTCACCGCAGAAGTCCAACAGCCCGGTCACCGCTGTTTTGGTATCTTTTCCTGTGGCCGCCATGGCGTCATCGATGCCGGTCAGCGCCTGGATCCGGGGGCTGATGGCCATACCCGGATTCACCAGGGTCTCATAGCGATCCGTGATTTCTCCGTTCACTACTTTTACCGCGCCGATTTCCAGGATGCGGTCCTCTGAGGGGTGGAGGCCGGTGGTCTCCAGATCCAGGGCGATGTAGTTTTTTATCATAATCGTATGTTCTCCGTTCTGTTATATCATTCACTACCACGCGCATACTCTGTCCTTGTCTGGGCTGATTGCGCCTTGTTTCTGTATCTTAGCACTAAAATTCGTTCAAGCCTTCTGTTTGCGCTGTTTTTAGTCTGATTTTTTTATTCTTTATATTCTATCACCCTCGCGGCATGGGTCAGCGGATCCCGGTTCTCATAATCGAATACCAGATATTTGACTTGTCCGTCTCCTGCGGGCACCGCCTCCACATGATTCTGCTTCCCGGTCTGCCGCAGGATCTCCGAAAGCTGTTCCTTATACGCCGTCTGGTCGGGCGCGAAGGACGGCCGCGCCTTGGCCCGCTCCCGCAGATAGTAATCGATGGTCAGAAGCTGCCGGAAGTACCACTCTTCTTCCGGAAATGTCTCCCGGATAAAATCCAGCAGCAGTTCGTACCGCTGCACCCGGGAATGCTTCCGCTGCTCCTCCCGGCGGCTCTCATAAAACTCTGCCAGCCGCTCAAAGAAAGCAAAGGGAGACGGAAACCTGGAAACCAGGGCATCCAGTGTCTCATCGAATTGATGACTATTATAGTAGTTTTCCACCATTTCTTCCACCATTTTCAGGCGCAGCACGTCAGAAAAGGGCAGCCAGGGCGTACATAAAACCTCATAGGGCGGCAGCGCCCGGCGGATGATGCCGTATTGTTCCGCCTCCCGGTGCATCTGGGAACCCTTCAGGACCTTCAGAAAACCAAGCTGCAGCTGATCGGGCCGCATGGCGTAAACATCGTTAAAGGAGCGTCCGAAACTCTCGTAATCCTCGAAGGGCAGACCCGCGATCAGATCCAGATGCTGATGAATGTTTTTCCCTGCGTGTACCTTCGCCACCACATCCCGCAGCCCGTCCAGGTCTGTCTTCCGGCAAATGGCTTCGAGAGTCCGCGGGTTCGTGGACTGGACGCCGATTTCCAGCTGAATCAGCCCCGGCCGCATCCGCGCGATAAGCGCAAGCTCGTCCTCATCCAGCAGATCCGCCGCAATCTCAAAGTGGAAGTTCGTCACGCCGTTGTCATGATCCAGCAGGTATCGCCAGATGGCCATGGCGTGGCTTTTGCGGCAGTTGAAGGTGCGATCCACGAATTTCACCTGGGGCACCTTCCGATCCAGGAAGAACTGCAGCTCCGGCAGCACCAGTTCGAGGCTCCGGAAACGCACGCTCTTATCTATGGAAGAAAGGCAGTAGCTGCAGGAAAAGGGGCAGCCGCGGCTGGATTCGTAGTAGATGATGCGGTTTTCAAAATCGGTCAGCTCCTGGTAGGGGAAGGGGAGGGTGGAGAGATCGACCAGGGGCGCCGGGGGATTCGTCTGAATCTGCTCCACCTCCCACGCTCCCGCTTCATAGTTTACATAACTCTTGTCTGAGTGCTCTGTAAAACTTGGAACGGTTTCTTCGTTTTTCTTTTGAGGAGTCAGATTTCTTCGAAACACCAGCCCCGGTATCTGCGACAGATGCTCCACGTCCGCCCTGTAGTTTACATAACACTCTCCCAGCCTCCGAAAACTCTCTTCCCCCTCGCCGCAGAGAATCCCGTCCACCTCCGGGTGCGCCCGGAGATACTGCTCCGCGTCGTAGGACACCTCCGGCCCGCCAAGCCAGATGGGCACCTGCGGCATGACCTTTTTGCACTCGGCGGTCAGCTCCGTCACATATACCATATTCCAGATATAACAGGAAAAGAACAGCACGTCCGGCTTTTTCCGGTAGATATCCCGCAGGATTTCTCCGGTCCGGTGATTAATCGTGAACTCGGCCAGCTCCACCTGATTCCGGATGGATCCGGCGGAAGCCCGGAGGCTGTAGACTGCCAGGTTGGAATGGATGTATTTGGCGTTGATCGCCGTCAGTAAAAGCTTCATGGCCGCTTATTCTCCCAGCTTCTCATAGGCAATGCGGGCGGAACCGTCCCCATTTACCAGATAAATGATACCCCGGCGGCTGAAGCCGTTCTTGGCGATCACGTGCTGCATGACCTTGTTGTCATGGTGCGTATCAATGCGCAGATGCTTCGTCTGCCGCTCACAGAAAATCACAATCTGCTGTAAAAATCCATGAATCGTGCCGTCACTGGCCACCATATGAATCACGCCGTAGGGCACATCGGACAGCCAGGAGCCGTCGTCAATCTTCCGATAATTGGGCTCCTCCTCGATGGCAAAGTAGAAGGAACCGTGAATCGCGCCATCCTCTTCCAGCACATAGAGCTTCCGGACCGCGATTGCGTTCTCCAGTGTCGCCCTGGGCGGGTGGTTCTTGCCCCACTGGTTCGGGTTGCCGGTCTCCTCCATGAATTTCCGCGCGTGGGCGTATACAGCCTCGATGGCCGTTAAATCCTGTATTTCCGCATGTCTGATCATGATAAATATATCTCCTGTCTGATTATCTCTTAAAACAATACATTTTAAAGTCTTTTAGTTTACATAACTCGCCTAAGGACTTCTTATAATACAGTTACACTTTTATGTTTAAAAAGAATGTTACACAGCTATTCGATGCCGCACTTATGCAATGTCAGCTCGTCCAATTCCGGGAACGGCACCACCGGCTTCGGCTCCGCCGTGTGATCGCCGATCAGTTTCTCCATCCAGATCATATCATACCAGCGGCCGAACTTGTACCCGCACTTGTGGAACTCTCCCACCAGCCGGTAGCCCAGATGCTCGTGAAAATGGGCGCTGTCCCGGGTCAGATACTCGTCCTCCACCTCCGGATAGCCGATGCAGGCGTTCAGGTTCAGGATATGCTGGGCCGCCGATACCTTTTCCAATGCTGTATACAATTTCCTGCCGATGCCGCCCCGCTTGCAGTCCTTCTTCACATAGATGGTCGTCTCCACGCCCCAGTCGTAGGCCGCCCGGCCCTTGAACGCGCCGGTGTAGGCGTAACCCACGATCTCGCTGTCCCGCTCCGCCACGATGTAGGGATATTTCTCAAGGGTATGGTCGATGCGCTCCCGAAACTCCTCCAGACTCGGTACCAGATACTCAAAGGTAATGACGGTTTCCTCCACGTAAGGTCTGTAAATATCCAAAATATTTTCCGCGTCCGCCAGTGTCGCCCGGCGGATCCGAAGCTCTGTCTCTGCCATACTGTTCACTCTTTTCTTTCTGGATTTTTCCGTATTATCCAAAGTATATTCCATATAAAATAACTTTACAATTCCCAAAGCCAAATTTCTTTGCGAAATTTCCGGAAAAGCAAAAGGAAAAGCCGCACTTCTTGTATCGGCTTTTCCCGGAATGTGTCTTTATTCTTATTTCTGCTTCTTCTCTGCTTCGTAAGCCTCTCTGGCCGCGCAGGCCAGCTGGTCGGCGCAGGATGTGGACTTGAAGCCGCAGTGGATGCCTTTGCATTTCTCCTCGATCTGCTCCACAGTCATGCCGTCCACCAGACGGGGGATGGCTTTCAGGTTGCCGTCGCAGCCGCCGGTGTAGACCACATTGGTGACTACGCCGTCATTGATGTCCAGGCGGATCTTGGAAGAACAGGTGCCTTTTGTTTTATAGATGTATTCCATTTTTCGTAACTCCTTTTGGGTTCTACTTGATACAGTTTCTCATTATAGCATGTATGTGAGAAAACGGCAATGTGTCTAAGACGGACGGTGCCCTAGGATAACCGCACCGCGCCTTCTCCGCCCCTTTCAACGTCAGCCGCCCGCAAACTTCTTTCACCACGGTGTCCG